>CACWZK010000019.1 GCA_902765365.1 uncultured Lachnospiraceae bacterium | reverse complement strand
TAGTGCGCTTACACTCGTTCAGACTGTTTTTGCGGTTTCCTGGCTCGCTAAAAATATCTTTGCCCCCAAGAACGGAAAGGAATTTTATTTCCACTATAAGGAAACAGGAAGCTTCGTTCTTATGGCAGCGGTGGTTTTCATTCTTACCATGACCATAGTTAAAAAGGTTGTGGGAAGCAAGGCAAAGTTCTTCTGTTACGGAACAATTGTTTTATACGTAATGACACTGCCTACGGTTTTAAGTGTCAACTTCAATGCAACACTTTATGCTATTTGCGTATCACTTCTGATGCTCTTAGTGTTCTTTGCATTAAGATACTTTTATGGTGATCATACCAGAAGACTTTGGTGTCTTATCGGCATATTTGCGCTCCTTGTGGTTTTATCCTACTTAAACAGAGGTGCATTCTGGATCGGTGTGTTCATTACCTTTTTGTTCCTTACAATTACACTTATCAGAAATATCGGAATTAAGGGCAGAAACATGGCAGACAAGTCATGGAGAAATACTCTTCTTCTTTTCTGCATACTTGTGATAATAATGCTGATGCCTCAGTATTTTACATATAACAATATCAACCATACGCTTTATCATCAGCCTACGAAAGAGCAGATTGCGGCAAGAGTGATTATTCCTTACCTGGATTACGAAAAGGATGAAACGAAAGAAGAGTATCTTTTAGGAGTAATAAGAAATGCCGATTACGATTCGGGCCATTCTTACAGAAACTTCAAGAGGATTATCCACAGATATGAAGAAGACAATCTCGATATGGATGTCATATGGAAGAATCTTTACACTAACGCTTATTACAGATATAAAAAGACAATTGCCAAGAGATATATAAGAGACGTGGTAAGAGGGCTTTTTGCACCGCTTTTAGTGGAGAGTGAAATGAAGTCTGAAACCCTGGTCACACATCACGGTTACTACTATGCGGCGTTTGAAGAGAACTGTCCGAAATTGGCTGATTCATATTTCAGTTTCGGACTGAAAGGCCTTTTTGTGACAGCACTTATTATTTTGGGCCAGGCTCTGGTTGCGGCAGTTATCAGATTATCCGCCCTCAAGCAGGAATTAAAGCCCGAAGAAGGCAAGCATAAAAAAATAGAGGCAGTAGTTTTGGTACTCTGCCTCGGTATTTCCTGGACTGTCGTACAGACGCTGTTTGCACTGGAAGGAACTTCCTTCGTATCAAGCATCGGTTCGACAATAGTTTGGGTTTTGCTTTCTTCTTTTATATGGTTTAAAAACAAAGAGAATAACTAAAATCTTTCTTTTAAAAGATATACGAGACGGTCCGTGATCATTTCACGGGCCTTTTCTTTTGGTGTAATTCCGTCATTTTCAAGATAGTGCTTTCCGTTATCCTCGTTGATAAGAACGCCGTTGTAAATATCGACGTAGGAAATCGGATAGTAGTTATTGATGGTATATCTTGCAGTGTAAATATATTCGCCGATTGTTCCGTAGCCCGTATCGTATTTCGCGCTCGAAACCAACTTGCCGTTTTCGTTCTTTGCATAACAGAAGGCGGGCGAAACAAATACGAACTGGATATTCGGGTTGATGTTGTTTATAAAGTTGACAAGTACGTAGAGGGCACCGAGCTCTGTGGCAACATTTTCGGTCTGCGCATTGTCGGGATTGTCGATGTTGTAGTTAATCGGTTTCTTGCCGAAGAGATAATCATGTCCGTCGTAGCAGAGCATTATTACATCGATTTTATCGAAGTTTACGCCTTCAAGAATGCCGAGAACTTCTTTGTATCTGTCGATGTCGTACTTGGATGAATCAAGATAATTAAGCGCGGTGTTCTGCTTGGAAAAATCCTTCGATTTTGTATTAAGTATCAGCCAGAACAGAGTAAAGTAATCCTCGGGACATTCTTCCGGAGATTTTTCCGTTTCGTTAAAACTGGTTAAATAGGAACCGGGCAGACAGCAGTCATAGATTTTGACTTTGTCGCTTTCGACTTCTTTCTTAAACATATCCATGATGCTCTCGCCTTTTTTGCTTCCCTCGCGGAAAGAGTCGTTACCGAACACAAGAACATCGGTTACTCCGTCATATTCGGGATTTATCTGTTCGGCCGGCCAAAGAATAACATTGTCGATGGTATCAAGGTTGATACGTTCATAGTCCTCGGCAGTCATTGTATATGCCTTGCCTTTGTCCCAGACAAGAATACGCAAGACAATAAGAAGGACACATAAAACAAGTATAAGCCCTATACTCCAGCCGAAAATACGCGGGTAGTTGGGCTTTCTTTTTTTCTTTCGGGTTCCCGAATTGCCGGAAGGTCTGCCGGCAGGTCTTCTGTTGTTTGATCTATTATCAGGCATATTTCTGCTCCATTTTATTTAACAATTTGTCTCTCATAAAAAATACGAATCGGTCGCTTTGATTTTGTGGCTGATTGTAAATATAAACCATATTTTACATTATATTGAGGGCAAATGCAAACTCGCCCCAAACGCGCGTAACTCCCGAAAGCCTCAAATTACTACATATATTGAACAATAGGCTTTATTATGATAAAATGACACTAATTGTGGGATTTTTTACGAGGTAGCACATGAAAAAAGAAAAGAAGAATATATTTGATACAGATATAGAAATGATTGATTTGGATTCCGTGGGGGATCTTGAATTTCGTTACGAAGAACTCGGCGCACCCAATCCGGAACTCGGTGATGATTTAAAAATGGTTATGAAAGAAACTCAGGTTTTCTCATCGGATGAAATAGAAAAGGCGCTCGAAAAGAACGCTGTGGAAGAAATGGGACTTGATATGGGCCAGACCAGAGTTATCGATTCGGTGGAGGAAGTTGAGGGCTTTTTAAGCGACGAGGAAGTAGCGGAGACCGTTAATGAAGAAGTATACGAGGCTCCTGACGAGACTTCATATGATGAAACAGTAAAAGAAACAGCAGAAGCTGAATACTCAGAGGATGCTAATTATGATAGCGAAGCTTATTCAGATGAAGCAGAGTATGAAGAAGCCAAAGCTTATTCGGATGAACCCGCTTATAACGAATCCGTAGAGTATTCCGAGAAATCTGAGTATGAAGAATATGATGAATCTGTAGAAGAAGGCGAATACGCAGAAGATTCCGAAGAACCCGAATACGAAGAGTCTTCGGAAGAATATGAAGAAACCGAATACGCAGAAGATTCCGAAGATACTGAGTATGAGGAATCCGATGAAGATTCGGAAGAGACCGAAGATGAAGACGATGAATACGACGAAGACGAAGAAAAGCCTGTAAGAAAGCAAAAGAAGAAGGCTCACGCACCGGTTGCAGCCGCTTCCAAAAAGAATAAAGTTCAAAAGAGCGGAAAACTCGAAGAGGACGAATCCTACGACTTTGAAGAAGACGATCCCAAGGAAAAGAAGGTAAGGGAAAAGAAAGAAAAGGCCGTAAAAGAAAAGTCCAAGAAAAAATCCGCCAAGACCGCAAACAGCGCAAAGAACGCCAAGAACGATAAAAATAACAAAAAGGTTAAGAATAAACAGAAGAATAAGAAAGCCAAATATGACGATGACGACGAATACGAGAGCAAATTCGGAATCATTGAAATCGCGGGCCTTTTCGTAGCACTTGTCCTGGTAGTGCTTCTGGTGGTTTTGGGAGTTAAATTGTTTAACAACAAAGCACACAGAGAAGATATTAAGCAGTTTGCTTCAATCGGTGCACTTTACTCGGATATAGATGCCCTCGGATATGACGGATTCGAAGCTATAGGTCAGAAGGCATATATTGACAGTATCAGTACTCCCGTCGAAGAAATTACCGAAGAAGTGACCGAGCCCGAGGAAGAAGAGGAAGAAGAAAAGGCAGAGGTTGCACCTGTTTCGGTTAACTTCTCTTCGATAGAAAAAGACTTAAAGATTAAATTTATCAACAAAACCAGCGGCAAACTCGTTACGGGTGTACGCTTTGAAGTTTCGGCAAAAGGCCCCGACGGAAAAACATACAGCTGGGTTGATACCGATATGGACGGTGTCATTTATGTGGATAAACTTGCTCCCGGCAATTATGAAGTAAAAGTAATTTCGGTCGACCCGTATGAATTCCCCGATACGGCTACAACCGTAAAAGTTCAGGACACGATTGTTTATCAGGTTATCAACGTAATCGATGAAGCCAAGGACATGAGCCAGGTTAACCTTGCACAGGAAGAGAATCAGGGTAAGGACGTAGACCAGGGCGAAACTCTTCAGGATACGGTCAAACTTCTGGATTCGACAGCCACCCCGACCGGCGGCGTGGACGGCTTTGTAAAGATAAACAAATCGGACATAAAAGACCCCAAAACTCTCGTGAGTGCTTTCGAATGGGGCGGTTTTAGAAGAGTTGATAATGTAAATGTTACCGACATAGTTCTCTCCGGTGAAACAGAGTTGATCGTAGGCAATTCTACGGTTATAAACGCATCGATTGTTCCCGAGGAAGCCACCAACAAGACTTTGAACTGGTCGAGTTCTAACGAAGGCGTAGCTGTAGTTGATCCCGCGGGAAATGTCACGGGCGTTACTGCCGGAGAAGTTACAATCACAGCTTCGGCAACGGATGAAAGCGGCGTTTCCAAAACATGGAATATTACCATAAAAGAAAACACGCCCGCGGTCAAGAATGTTGAAAGCGTAAAGATTTCGGGACAGAATAATATTAAACCGGGAGATTCGCTTAAACTTAAGGTAACTGTTGAGCCTAATGACGCTACTGATAAGAGCGTAACATGGTCGAGCAATGACGAAAGTGTTGCAACCGTAAACGAAAAGGGTGTTGTAAAAGGTATCAAACCCGGTTCAGCAGTTATTACCGCCAAAGCCAATGACGGAAGCGAAGCACTTGATTCGGTAGAAATAAAAGTAGAAGAAGACAAACCTGCAGTTATTATGGTAGCCAAAATAAAACTTTCGGGAAATACCACGCTTGCTGCAGGAAGCAGTACCAAGATAACCGCCAAGGTTTCACCTGAAGATGCGACAGACAAGGGAATCGGCTGGATCAGTTCAAATCCCGATGTTGCATCAGTCGATCCCGACGGAACGGTAACGGGTAATAAATCCGGAGAAGCCGAAATCATTGCCGAAGCACTCGACGGAAGCGGCGTAAAGGGCTCGATTAAGATTAAAGTTACCAAAGCCGATACGCTCAGATTAACGCTTATTGACAGCGCAGGTCAGGAAATCGCCGAAAAGAAGTCTTTAATTGCCGGCGAAACCTATCAGATTCTTCCCATGGTTGAGGGCTTTGAATCTACAAGTAATGTAACATTTGCCGCAAGCAACAACTGTATCACGGTTTCCGCCGAAGGACTTGTTACGGCGGTAACGGCAGGCAGTGCGGATGTAACGGTTACAACGGTTGAAAAAGGCGCGGACGGAAATCCTGTTACAAAGACAGCATCATTTGTTGTAAAGGACGATCCTTCCCAGAATTCTTCCAACGCCTTGAAATATACCAAGGACGGAACCGAGTATCAGGTATACTACAAGACCTCCGACGGCAAGTACATCGAAGCAAAATGGGCAGATTACTATAAGTACGACGATTTTTACATCAAGGGCGATGTGGAATATAAATATACCGGCTGGCAGACCTTAAACGGAAATGTTTATTACTTTGACGAAAACGGTAATAAAATAACCGGCGAACAGGTTATCGGAGGCATGAAATACAATTTCGCTTCCGATGGTTCTTTGATAAAAGGAAACGGTTCGAGAGGTATAGACGTATCCACATACAACGGAACCATTGACTGGACCGCGGTTAAGAATTCGGGTATTTCGTTTGTAATCATCAGATGCGGATTCAGAGGATACACCAAGGGCGGACTGATATACGATTCGAAGTACAAATCATATATTCAGGGCGCTACGGCAGCAGGCCTTAAGGTCGGACTTTACTTCTTCTCACAGGCCAAGAACGAAGCCGAAGCGGTTGAGGAAGCATCGCTTTGCGTAAACCTTGCACAGGGCAACACAATTTCCTACCCGATATTTATCGACAGTGAATATGCAAACGGTTCACGTACCGGTCGTGCGGACGGACTTGACAAAGCCACCAGAACCGCTGTATGCAGGGCATTCTGCGAGACCATCAAATCCGCAGGCTACACACCCGGTGTATACGCTTCGAAATCCTGGTTAAATGACAAACTCGACGCAAGCCAGTTAAGCTCATACAAGATTTGGCTTGCACATTATACAGGTCAGACGGACTATACCGGCAAATACGATTTGTGGCAGCATACCGCCAAGGGAAGCGTAAACGGTATTAAGGGCAATGTCGATCTGGACATCAGTTACCTGGGATATTAAAACCTCATAAAAGAAACAAAAAAAGCGATTGGATTTTTCCAATCGCTTTTCAAATGCTTTAAAAGCGGTGCCTAAATCGCCGAAGGCGTGTCCGGCTAGGAGCTACTTTCTGTAATACTTTACTATTTTCTTTACCGCATGAATTACATCATCCGTATCCTCATCCGTCAAAGCAGGATAGAGAGGTATGCTCATAATTCCCTTGTATACTTCCTCTGCCTTCGGACAGAGCCCGCCCTGATAGCCTAAATGTCTGTAGTAAGGGAAGAAATATGTCGGTACGTAATGTATCTGACATTGTACGTTCTCGGCACTCATGGCATCGAAGAACTGTCTTCTTGAGCAGTTAAGTTTTGATAAATCCAGTCTTATGATATAAAGATGTCTGCATGTGTCGGATTCGGGGATTTCTTTCTGAACGATAATCTCCGGAATCTCGGAAAATGCCTCGTCATATTTTTTTACGATTGCCTGTCTTCTTGCCTTAAATCCCTCAAGCTTTTGTAACTGACTTAAAAGCATGGCTGCCTGAAAATCTGTCAGTCTGTAATTGTATCCGAGTGAAATCTGCTCATAAACCCATGGACCTTCGTGAGGAGTATCTTCCATGAGTTCCTCATCATGCGTAATTCCGTGAGTGTGGGCAAGAACGAGTTTTTTATAATATTCTTCGCTGTTGGTCGTTACAGCTCCGCCTTCGCCGCATGTAATGGTTTTGACGGGATGAAAACTGAAGCACGTAATATCTGCGAGGGAACCGACTTTTTTGCCGTTGTATGCGCTTCCTATAGCGTGGGCAGCATCTTCGATAAAGATAAGATCGTGTTTGTCGCAGATGGCACGAATGGCCTCATGCTCCACGCACTGGCCGGTAAAATCAACCGCGATTACGGCTCTCGTTTTGTCGGTAATCTTTTCTTCGATACTTTTAGGATCGATATTGTATGTCTCGGGATTGATATCCGCAAACACAGGCGTTGCACCTACATAAAGGATGCAGTTGGCACTCGCTGCGAATGTGAGCGGAGTAACGATTACTTCATCGCCCTGTCCGAGGCCTGCTGCGATGCATGCACAGTGAAGTGCCGCAGTACCGTTTGAAACCGCCACGGCATATTTTGCGCCCGTATACTCGGCTAACTTTTTTTCAAGCTCAGCCACTTTCGGACCGCAGGTTATATAATCGCTTGTTAAGACTTCACTGACAGCTTTTACATCGTCTTCATCGACACACTGTCTTCCGTAATATATCTTATTTTCTCTGACGGGTTTTCCGCCGCAAATTGCAAGTTGTTCCATGCATATTCTCCTGATATTTCATAGATTATAACTCTTAATAGATTATAATTTTAGTCTTGCATTAAGTCAAATTCTATATGTTTTGGGTATAAAAGATTCGCATTGAAAAAAATAAACTGTTTTATCTGTCGATTGTAGCTGTTTTAGATATTGTTAATCTGCAAATTACTGCGTTTCTTTTTTGATTTTTGCATGAGAAAATTGTAATGTGGAAACAATTTCTTTTATGATATAAATATAATTGTGTGAAAATGATTAAAAAGGGGAACGGAAAGGAGATGCTATGAGTGAAATCAATCAGACAACCAATGTAAAAGAAGTTAAACCCAAAAAGAAAAGGAAATTTATATTCCTGAAGGTTCTTTTAGGAATTGTATTGGGATTTGTATTACTGATCGCGGGTGTTATAGGCACTGTAAAATTGTGCAAACATCTGGGAGAAAAAAAGATGGATAAATTGCCGGTTTATCCTTTTGTTTTTGAAGCCGACAATTCTCCCAATTATGTGGTAGACGATTTCAAAGTCCAGAATTCTTATGACATAAACGGGAAAACCGTAAAAACAACATGGAAATCCTCGTCTTCTCTCGTGGAGATAGACTCGGACGGAAATGCGACTGTTACCAGACCTGAAGACATAAGCGGAACGGTTACTTTGACCGAAACTTACAGGAAATTCCTCGTTAAGGGCACCAGGACTTTTGATATCGTATTAATCTCTGCCAACAGCATAAAAGAAGAGAACGTGAATGTAATAGATCTTGAAAGCGTCAAGAATGATACATATCCGTTCCCGATGCAGATACTGTTAAAAGATGATGGTGCTATCGATTTTGCATATGGCGAATTTGACAATCTCTTTGCATATACCAAAGAGGATGCAATTGCCATCGCAAATGCGTATAAGGAACTTCTGGGTATTCCCGAGGAGGTTTCTTTCTACATTGATAAAGTAGTCGGCAATGATTTGAGAACATACAATCTGCAGATGTATACAGGCAATATTGCGCTTGTCGATCAGATTGTAACCATAGTAGTCGATGAAGATTACAGGGTTGTAAAAATCAATAACGGTTATTCATTCACTGACGAAGAGTTCGAGCAGATTAAGAACATTGATAAAGCTTCTTTCGATGAGACACTGTTTGATTACATGGCTTCAAAGACATCGGAAGAATATATATTTGCCTTAGAGGGAGTATCTAAAAGAGACGATACAGCCTGCCTGACGTATCTCGTAATGCTCGATATTTTTGACGGTTATGATGTTTATATTGATATTAACGAAAATAAGGTAATCGATGATTCATCTCTCATTATGACACTTAATCCGGGCGATTTTACCAAGGCAAGCGGACTCTCAGGCAAGGATGAATTTGAAAAAAAACTGAACTTTACGGGTTCGCAAATCGAGATTTCCGGCCCTGGCGGCGTACGCAATTATGTCTTATACGATAAGGGCAGAAACATATCAGTATATGAACACGAAAACAAACTTTGGGATGATATTAAGAACGGAAAATCCCTGACAAGACGAAACAGTCAGGCAATGGAAGTTAATATTCCGGAAGAAAATTATAAAGAAATAGATATGCCAAAACCTGTTTTTAATGTTTTCCTGGAATTGTCCGGAATGTTAAAAGGAAGGCTTGTTTACAGCGAAACAAAATCATTTAACGGTGATACTTTTAACTATCCTGTTGCAAATGAAGCTTATACCAATTTCCAAAAAATATATGATTTTTATTATAAAAATTTCGGATATTACAGTTTTGACGGAAATGGAGCCCCGATTAATATTCTTACGGAAATGGACAATAAATCCGATAATGCATGCTTTACTTCGCTTAATATAATGTTTGGGATAAATAAAAAAGACAAATATGCCACAACATTTGCAGCAAGCCCGGATGCGATGGCACATGAATACATGCATGCGGTTTTTTATGCGAATTCGAAAATTGCAAAAGGTGGAAGAGAATACAGTTCCATTAATGAAGGGTTTGCTGATGTTTTTGGAATTATTATGGCGCAAAAGACATCAGGAAAACATGGATGGACCGTAGGAGAGATAAAATGTAAAGATGGTTCAACCGAGGTTGTCCGGGATATAAAAAACTATAATAATGATAAGGCAGCAGGTGGGAAAAAGTTTCCGACAAAATATCATAAGGATAACTGGGAATCAGTATCAAAAAGTGATTATGATCCTCACATCAACAGTGTTCTGATATCGCATATTGCATATGAAATGAGCGAATCCAAGTACTTTTTCACTGATGATGTGCTTAAGGTATATATTACTGCTTCACAAATGGGATTTTCTTCCAATGCCACTTTCGTTGATGCCAGAAGAAATATTTTACAGGCGATTGACCAATTGGGATTTTCTGCAGAAGCGTACAATTTCGTTGCAGACAAATTTGACGAGGAAGAGATTTTTGATAATACTTTTGTCAGAAAAGATGTTCCGGAAAAGAACAACTTTAAAGATCCCAATTTCCTTTATACTGCAGGAAAAGCCATAGACGGAGACCTTCTCTGGGATAACAACGAGAAACGTGAATACATTGCGGCATATTCCATTTTAGGTTCGATTTTCGGCGATGCAAAAATATATATTATTACAAAATCAACCGGAGCAACGCAGGAAGAAATAGACGAGGCAAGCCAGACACTCACTGAAACATTTAACGGAAGACTGCTTTCCGAAACCGAGTTTTTCCAAAATAAAACCATAGTACTTGAGTACGTGGAATATCCGTCCTTCACTTACGAAGTTGCCAAGAAGTTCCTTTTGTTAAGCCAGCAACAAATGAGAGATAAGGCTGCTTCTGTTTTCAATGATAATTCATCTTCCACAGTTCAAAAAATACTGGATGTAATTATGTCTCTAATTTTCAGAGTTGATATCATGGAAGAGACGCCGTATCATTTTTTCAGTCAATTAATGGATATGGAATAAAAAAATAAGTTGCGAAATATCAGGTGATATGGGCCGAGGGTCTTACCCTCGGCCCAGCACTTTTATTAGGTCTGTTTTTATGGATAAAATCGCAAGAATATGGTATAATACACTTAACTATATAAAGAATTAAAAATCACTGACGGAGGAAAAATGAAGGGAATTATATTAGCAGGCGGTTCGGGAACAAGACTTTATCCTTTGACAAAAGCAATTTCAAAGCAGATTATGCCGGTTTATGACAAGCCGATGATTTATTATCCGCTTTCGATACTGATGCTTGCAGGCATCAGAGATATTCTCATAATATCCACACCCAGAGACCTGCCTGTTTTTAAAGATTTATTCGGCGACGGTTCACAGCTTGGTCTTAATATGAATTATGCAATTCAGGAAACACCCAGAGGCCTTGCTGATGCATTTATAGTCGGCGAAGAGTTTATCGGAGACGATTCGGTAGCACTGATTTTGGGAGATAATATCTTTTATGGTCAGAGCTTTTCAAAGGTTTTAAGAGAAGTTGCTTCGAGAAAAGACTGCGCAACCATTTTCGGATACTATGTTAGAGACCCCAGAGAATACGGTGTTGTGGAATTTGACGAGAACGGTAAGGCAATTTCAATCGAGGAAAAGCCTGAGAAACCTAAGAGCAATTATGCGGTTCCCGGACTTTACTTTTATGATAACGAAGTTGTTGAAATTGCGAAGAACGTTAAGCCTTCGGCGCGCGGTGAGATAGAGATTACAAGCGTAAACAACGAATATTTAAGAAGAGGAAAACTATACGTGGAAACACTCGGAAGAGGCTTTGCGTGGCTCGACACCGGAAACCACGATGCGCTTCTTGATGCTTCGGATTTCGTGGCGGCTTTCCAGAAAAGACAGGGCTTGTATATTTCCTGCATAGAGGAAATCGCTTTTAAAAGAGGCTTTATCAGCAAGGAACAGCTCCTTGCGCTTGCGGAGCCTTTAATGAAAACCGCTTACGGACAGTATCTTGTAGAGGTTGCAAACGGACTATAAAAAAATACTAAAAAGGATTTACGGTGAAGAAAAATGGGCAAATTCAGTGTGGAAACATGTGAAATAGAGGGACTTAAGGTAATCACTCCCACAGCATTCGGAGATGCGCGAGGATATTTTATGGAGTCCTATCAGGCAAATGATTTTAAGGAAATGGGCATTGATACCGTTTTCGTACAGGACAACCAGTCATCCTCTACCAAAGGAGTGCTCAGAGGAATGCATTACCAGATTAATTTTCCGCAGGATAAATTAGTCAGAGTTATCTCGGGCGAAGTTTATGATGCGGTGGTTGATTTAAGAAAAGGTTCGCCGACATACGGCAAATCTTTCGGAGTTGTTTTATCCGCCGAAAATAGAAAGCAGCTCTTTATACCGAAGGGTTTTGCACACGGATTTCTGGTACTTTCCGATACGGCTGAATTCTTCTATAAAGTGAGTGACTTTTATCATCCAAACGATGAAGGCGGACTGGTGTGGAACGATCCCGAGGTCGGGATTGACTGGCCGGTTAAGGACGAGGCATTATTAAACATCATAGAGAGAGACAGGAACTGGCCAAAACTAAGTGAATTATAAAAAAGAAGGTGTAATTCAGGTATGGCACAAAATTTCAAAAAGGCAGTGCAGAACGCTTTGCTGATGCCGAGAAAAAAACAATATGAAAAAGATTACATTCGTCTTCTGAAAGAATACGAAGATCAGAGTCTTGCGGTTTTTAACTACGTCTCCTCAAAAGAGGTCGAAGAAGAGACTGCGAAGGTGGTCGAAAGACTGAGTATGGAAACTTTGGTAAAGAATCTTAAAAACCATGTTGTTTATGAGGAGTCGAGATTCTATATCATCTACGATCCTACCTTCGGAATCTTAAGAAAAGAAAGCGAGCGCCTGATTTTTGAATATCTTTTGGATAATCCTTACGCAGTATTAATCTACGGCGATGAGGATTATTTTGCATTATCCAAGGATTTTAAGGAAGAGGAATTGTACAAAGCGAGAAGGGCTTTCAGATACTACAAGCCCGTATTCAGCCCCGAGACTCTCGCATCGTTTGACTATATTAATGCATTTGCCGTCGAAGGCAGTTTCTTAAATGATTTGCTTGCGAATACGGAGATGTTAAGCGCGTCGATTTATTACACGGGAATGATGTATGAATTAACCGTGGAAGCATGCGCAAAATTAAGGGCGGACAGAAGAGAAGATCTTATCTGTCACATCCCTGCAGTGCTTGTTTCAAAAGGCATTGAAATTGATACGGATGAAAAAGAAATAAGCGAATCCCTCGAAACCGGTGCGCTTCTTTATCCCGAATATCAGAAAATAATTCCTGCTCTTTCGGACGATAAATATGCAGCAATCAGAAAGAAGGCAAAAGAAAAATTAAAATTAATCCCGGTTGAAACCGATATCACCGTTTCGATAATCATTCCTTCCAAAGACAATCCGGATATGCTGACTTCGCTTATCGGCAAACTTAATCTGGGCGGACTTAAAAAAATCGAAGTAATCATAGTCGACAACGGATCGAATGAGGAAAACAGGGCCAAGGTCGAAGCTTTCCTCGAAAAATGCGATTTCGAATACAAATATATTTATGCCGTAGAGGAATTCAATTATTCCAAGATGAACAATGTCGGCGCCAAGGTTGCAAGAGGCGAAGTACTGCTTCTTTTAAACGACGATATCGAAGCCGAAGGCCATGAATGGATTAAGACCATGGCAGCCTATGCCACCAACAAGGGTGTCGGCTGTGTCGGCTGCAAACTATTATATCCCGACGGAAAGATTCAGCATGTCGGAATATCCGCAGGCATTGACGGACCGGCTCATAAATTCATGGGCGAGGATGATTCCGTTAAAGCGGGTGCCGGCGATAATCTTGTAAACAAAAACGTTCTCGCCGTAACGGGCGCATGTCTGGCCGTAAGAAAAGAACTTTACGACAGAGTGGGCGGCCTGTACGAAGAGCTGAAAGTAGGCTACAATGATGTAGACCTTTGCATGAATCTCTATGAAAACGGCTACAGAAACGTACTGCTTAACGATATAAAACTCATTCATCACGAATCCGTATCAAGGGGTGTGGATGCGAAGAACAAAGTAAAATCCGAGCGTCTCTCCTACGAAAAAGCCATTCTCAAGAACCGTCATCCGTCACTTATGATAGTTGATCCTTACGAAGGCGGTTCCGCAGATTTCAAACTTCGTTTCGAAAAAGACAAAGAAGACTTAAGCATAAACGCAAGCGGTAAGTTCGAGTCGAGAAAATCAAACGACGAAGAAGGCTGGGTATATTTCTCGTTTGAAAAATTCGAAGTTAAAATCTCCGAAGACGAGCATAAAATCCTCGTTATCAAAGGCTATGCGGTTGTTCCCGGCATCGACAATATGAGATTTGATTTTGATGTCATCTTACAAAAAGACGGCAAGCAGTTTGTAATACCAACGGAGAGGTGCTTACGTCCCGATCTCGCGGGAAGATTCAACGGCAGCGAAAATACCGAGCTTTGCGGAATAGATTTGAGAGTATCCGTCGATAATCTTGATACGGGCAATTACAGGATTTATATGTACGCAAAAGACCACGGCAATGTAAGAGAGATTATTACCGACACATTCTTGAACATCGATATTTAACAGAACTCACAGGATTGCACTCACAATGGATAACAGAAGTTTAGAGGAATTAAAAAAAGAGCTTGAGGAAACCAAGAGAAAAAATATGGAACTCTCGGGCCGCATAACCGAACTTGAGGACGAAAAGGAAGAGATTAAGGACAATCTCGACCGCATCAAGTCGAGTAAGGCATACAAGCTTTCAAAGCCCTTAAGATATGTCCGCTCACAGGTTAAAAGAGTCACACAGTACGGCTCTGTATCGGCAGTTTCCGACAAGGTAAAAAGCAAAAACCGCTTAAAGAAAAGATACAAAGAACTCGGAACCCTTTCTTTCCCCGACAAAGAGAGACGACTTTTGGAGGAAAGCAAGGAATACGATAAAAAAATTGTTATTTCCATTCTTGTTCCGCTTTACAATACTCCCGAAGATTTCCTAAAAGAAATGATAGACTCGGTTGTAACCCAGACCTACAGGTACTGGGAACTCTGTCTTGCGGATGGATCTGATAACGAGCATTCCTACGTGGGTGATATCTGTACAAAATATGCCACGGACGATACAAGAATAGTTTATAAAAAACTTGAGAAAAACGAAGGTATTTCAGGCAATACCAATGCATGCTTTAAGATGGCAACCGGCGATTATATCGGCCTCTTCGATCACGATGACATTCTTCATCCGAGCGCACTCTTTAAATACAGGGAAGCGATAGACGAGGGTGCGGATTATATCTACTGCGATGAGGCAACTTTTACGGACGGCGATATCAACAAAATGATTACCGTTCATTTCAAGCCTGATTTTGCAATCGACAATCTTCGCGCCAACAATTATATCTGCCACTTTTCGGTATTCAAAAAAGAACTCCTAAACGAGA
This sequence comes from uncultured Lachnospiraceae bacterium, assembly GCA_902765365.1. Classification (GTDB taxonomy): domain Bacteria; phylum Bacillota; class Clostridia; order Lachnospirales; family Lachnospiraceae; genus UBA3766. The sequence goes on along the minus strand of CACWZK010000019.1, from coordinate 3,894 downwards.
CCGAACTTTTCAGAACGGAATACGACGGAAGCCAGGATCACGATATGATTCTGCGCCTTACGCACCTCGCCCAAAAGGTTGTTCACGTGTCGGGAATTTACTATTACTGGAGAGCGCATGCAGGCAGTGTGGCACAGAATATCAATGCCAAGACCTATGCGATTGATGCGGCCAAAAGAGCCGTTTCGGACCATCTTAAAACGAACGGCATTTACAATACAAGCATCACTTCTTCAAGAGCATTCGAAACTATTTTCAGATTAAAATATGTTGTTACCGGCGAGCCTTTGGTTTCCGTTATCATCACGGACGATACAAAGGATTGTCTTGATGCGCTTGAAAACTTCAACACGTATTCGAATATTGAAATCATAAAAGAATCGGACTTCGCCGACGAACTTGCGGGTAAAAATATATTTGCAAAGAAAAACGCTCTTGCAGATAAAGCAGGGGGTGAGTTTTTATTCTTCCTCGACGGACGTCTTAAGGCTTCTTCGCCCGATATCGTAAGAGAATTGTTATCTTTGGCACAGAGAGAAGATGTGGGCGCTGTCGGTGGCAAGATTATCAATTCGCAGGGCAAAATCGAGCACGCATCCGTTGTAATCGGTATAGGCCGTGATAAGGCAGCAGGACTGGTGCATCACGGGTTTGATAAAAAGTACATCGGTTACATGGGCAGACTCTGTTACATTCAGGACTGCAGTGCCATAGTCGGCGATATGCTTATGCTTAAGAAAAAGGATTTCGAAAAAGCAGGCGGCTTTGACGAAAGATTTGATAAGGCATTTTCCGATATTTCCCTCTGCCTTAACTTAAGAAGACTTGGACTTTTAAATGTATTTGACCCTTACGCCGAAGGAATAAGCGATGTGTCTCAGATCATTCTCGGAAGCGATGATGAAAGCTATCAGAAAGACCTCAATACCTTCAGGGAAAAATATGCTGACGAACTAAAAGACGGAGATCCTTATTACAACGCGAATTTAACAAAAGAATCCCTGGATTATTCCGTATGTTAAAAAACGCTTAATGAGTACTTCTCTGACAGAAAATATATGTTTTGGAAAGCCTGAAAAATGCTTAATTACTTATTTGCTTTAATTATATATATCAGTTTTATTATTCTGATTTTTTCTCTTAAAATAAACCGAAAGCCCGGTAAGAAGCCGATTATTCTTACCGTAGCGATTCCCATCATATCTTTAATCCTTCAGATTGTTTTTGAATGGATTCTTTATATATGCATTTATCTTTTTTCCGATGTCAAATCCTTTTATTTTACGGTCGGAATCATCATCAATATCATTGAAATCTGCTTGCCCTTTATAACCGTTCTTTTAATCGGAAAAATAAACGGCTGTAAGGTTAATCTAAAAATGGTGCTTGCATTTGCGGCTGTTTTCGCAGTGCTTTCATTTATTCTTAAACTCATTATTTTAAACGGCGACTGGCTGATGTATGAAGACGAGTATCTGACCGATGCAATTTTAAACGGTTCTGAGCTTGATCTTTTAACGACGGGAAAAGACTTACAGATATTACAGAACTTCCTTATAGTCATAAATGCTGTTCCGACAGTCCTTCTTGAGATTTTCACTGTCATAAAAAGTCTTGAGGAAAAGAACAGAAGAAAATCTAATTTGCACCAAAAGACAAAATAAAATCATAAAATTACTTTAAAAGACATATAAAACAAACCACTGCAGACTATACTTAAAGTATCGAAGTTTTAAAAACGCGGAGGGATAATATTTTGTTTGCCTGCAAAAACTGTGGCGGAAATATAATATACGATATTAAGTCTAAAAAACTCGTCTGCAAAAAATGCAATTCGTCTTTTGCACCCGAGAGCGTGACTAAAGAAAACGATTCGGTGGATTACGATTATTTCGAAACCACTGTTTTTACTTGTCCTCAGTGCGGCGCCGAGATTATGTGCGAAGACAACGAGGCTTCGAGTTTCTGTACGTACTGCGCATCGTCTACCGTTCTAACTTCAAGAATTTCCAAGGAAAAAAAGCCCGATTATATAATTCCCTTTGAGAAAACCAAAGAAGAGTGCATCGAAGAATTTAAGAAAATTACCAAGAAAGCAATCTTCGCGCCGAGTGAATTAAAGGATCCGAAGGTTTTGGACAAATTCAAGGCAATATATGTTCCGTACTGGTTTTATGAAGTCAGCCAGGAAGGGGCTTTTAAGGTAAGCGGAGCCGAAATACAAAGAACCGGATCATATTCAAACGCATATTATTTTGACGTAAACGGAGATATAGAAGGTAAATTCGAAGGCTTCTGCAGAGATGCTTCATACTCTTTTTCGGATGATTTGGGCGAGAGAATCGCACCTTTCTTCCCCGAAGGCAAAAAGAAATTTTATCCTTCGTATTTAAGCGGCTTTTATGCTGATATATCGGATGTGGACAGCATAGTGTATGAGCACGAGGCTGAAGAACTTGCCAACGATGTTGCAAGGGAAGTTGTATCGAACGCATCCTGCAAGGGCGAATACAAAAACATGAAGATATATCTGTCAAACGACGAAGCCACCGAGCAGTTTAACACCGCGGTAAGTGCCAAGAGAGCACTTTTCCCGATATGGTTTATGTCTTTTAAGAACGAAAAGAAAGTTGCCTATATGACCGTCAACGGTCAGACAGGCAAGGCAGCAAGTGATTTTCCGATTTCAAAAAGAAAATTCTTTATCGGCGTGCTTCTTTTAACACTGATTTTCTTCCCGGTTTCGTTTCTTATCGTATCCATGTTTACCGGACGTAACGCGTTTGGCGCACTTGATGTAGCCCTTCTTCTTTCGTGCGCTTCGTACATCATTTACTACGTTCAGATGAAGATACTCCAGGTAAAAGATTCGGGCGCGGAAGACGCAGGGCGCTTTTATGAGAAGACCAAAGTAGTATATATAAAAAATAAGACCAAGAATGAAAATCTGATTAACTACATAAAAGACAGTATAGTCGATTTCGTAATAGGCGTAATTTATATAGGAGTTATGTTCTGGGAAATTCCTTTTATGCTCAATGTTTCCACTCAGGGCAAACTCTTTGGCATCGATGCGGTGTCCGGATTTTTAAGAATCCTGCTTATCGTCGGAAACCTTGTACTGGCAGTAATAGGTTTTATCAGAGCGGGCAAGCTTAAAAACAGCGCAAAATACTACGGAGTGCTTTTCGGAGGGATACTGACGATATCGGTTCTCGGAATTGAACTTATCAATGCAAACAGTGTGATATTAAGCATCATAAGTTGCGTACTGCTATGCGCGGGCGCATTCCTTACGATATTCGATCTTGTGCTCTATCACAACGAACTGACCACGAGAAAGCCCGCACATCTTAAAAGAAGAGGAGGTGACGCAATTGCCTACGATATTAATAATCTTGATATGTAGTCTTATCTTATCGTTCTTTGCGGCGTTTATTGCCTGTTATTTCCTCGCAAAGATTACTTCGCTTCCGGGCAAAAAATCCGTGGCCGAAGATGATGAATTCAATCTCTGCGGCATCAAATATAACTGTGTAGCCAAAAATGTAGAGGTTAAAACCAAATCTTTTTCGAGCAACGAAAATCAGGAAAGAAAAGAAAAAATGGATTTATATTACAGAGACATTAGTGGAAGAAAAGGCTCCGCCAGATAAGCGGAGTTTTTTTCTTTTATGAGAAATTTTTAAAAACATATTGACAAGTGTTATACACTGTTATATAGTGTTTACTGTTATAAGGTGTTTATCACACAGTATAACAGTTGCAAAGTGACACGGTTGGTAAAAGGTTTGGGAGAGTACGGAATGAGAATTATAATCAATAATTCTTCAATGATACCTATCTACAGTCAGATTATTCAGCAGATTAAGGCTCAGATAGCGGACGGAACAC
>CACWZK010000018.1 GCA_902765365.1 uncultured Lachnospiraceae bacterium | reverse complement strand
ATTCCCGACATTCTCGATACATCCATTATTACCGACATCGTAACGGTATCCGATGACGATGCCATCAATACCGCGAGAAGCCTCGCAAGAATCCAGGGTCTTTTGGTCGGCACCAGCGCAGGTGCAAACGTCTGGACAGCCATGCAGATGGCTGAAAAGTACGGCAAGGACAAGGTAATAGCTACCATCCTTCCCGACAGAGCAGAGAGATACTTCTCGACTGCTTTAATTTAAAAAAGGGCAAAAAAATAAAGCCATTTGGGAACCGTCCCCAAATGGCTTTTTTTATTATTTGAATATTGTGAGCTTATCGCCTGTGTATTCGATTTTCTTGGAGAATGCAAGAATTGCTCTGATAATAGGTGCGAAGAAAATCGCAAGTACGCAGAGTGCAATGTCCTGACCAAAGGCTTTGGCCATACCGAAGTTTAATACTCCGTTTGCAAGCACTATCGCAAGCCATGAAAGGCTTCCGACAAGGATTCCGACCCATGGAATAGCCGAGCAGGGCGTAATTACCAAAGCAGCCGTAAATACTATAAACGCAACTAACGATGTCGGTTTGGTAAGCGAAAAATCTGTTGCCACATAATAACTGTAAAAAGGAATCAGCGCTTTCCAGCCGGGCTCTCCCGCCTTAACAAAAATCTTCCAGTTGCAGATGACTATGAATACAGTAAGCGCAATAACAATTGCTAACAATACTATAAAAAATACAATATAAAAAATTGCAAATGATGATAACATTATGGTCGAAAATATATCCGACGCATTACTTCCGTAACTATACATGTTTTTTCTCCTATCTTTTCATAACGAATGCCGGACCCCTGCGAGCCCGGCATTTCGCATATTTTTATTTTACTTCAAACTAATCAAAGATTATTTGATGTCGTTCTCGTCGAAGATGTCTCCGCATGAAGGGCAGAATTTGGGAGGATTCATAGGATCATCGGGTTCCCAACCGCACTTGTCACACTTGTATAAAGGAGCGCCTTCGGGCTTTTTAGCTCCGCACTCTGCACAGAACTTGCCCTGATTAACTGCACCGCATGAACATTTCCAGCCTGCATCGTCGGGCTTTTTAGCTCCACACTCTGCACAGAACTTGCCGGTGTTGCCATCCTTGCCACATGAACACTTCCATCCGTTAACTGCTGCTACTGTTCCGGCTGCTACTACTGCTCCGGGTGCTGCTGCTCCGGGTGCTGCGTTGCCGGCTCCGCCGCCGATCATAGCTCCGCCAAGCATAGAACCGTCCATTCCTGCCATGTTGCCTGCCACACCGAGTCCGGCAAATCCCATCAAAGCCTGTGCACCGCCACCACCGGCGCCAACACCTTCGATACCGTTAGCCCAAGCAGTTGTCATACGAGCTCTCTTCATCTCATCGCTCATGTAAACAGCTGTATCCTGGAACTGTTTAATTCTGGCTTCGTCTTCTTCTGTAGCCTTTAATGTATTGAAGGTTACGTCGAGGACTTCCATACCACGCATTCTGCCCCATTTTTCAGAAAGCTTTTCATTGAGCTTTTGAACAAGGATATCAGTCTTTGTGGTAATAGCTGAATATCTGATGCCTACACCGTAATCGGAAAGTGCACCGAGAGCGGGCTGAAGAGCTGTCATGAAGTCAGATCTCATAATGCTCTGGAGTTCTTTCTTATTGTATGAATCGCCTGCAAAGTTTGCTGCGATGAATGAGTAGAAACGGATAGGATCGGAGATGTGGAATGTGTATTCACCGTTGGCAATAAGTGAAATATCTCCCTGGAATCCTGTAACCTGGTCAGCAATGAAGAAAGGAATAGGATTGCTTGTTCCCCAGAGGTTGCCTCTTACTTCAATGATATTGATGTAGTAAACTCTCTGTGTCTTGGGAATTTCCTGTCCGAATGCCCAACGCTTGCCGACTTCCTTGAATGTATCAACGACGCTCTGTCCAAACTTACCTGTTAAAAGTCCGCCGATGATTGAAGGTTCCGTAGATGCATCATATACGTACTGTCCGGGCTCTGCACAGAAGTCTGCAACTTTGCCTTCGTCAATAATCAAAGCAGCCTGTCCGGCATTTACTTCAACGATTGATCCGCTGCTGATTACATTATCGTTACCTTTATTAACACCTTTTTGATTTCTTTTTTTACCTTTTACTGCAAGAACTCCGTCAGCGAATGCATCACAGTAGAAGTACTCAAGATACTGATCTTCAACAGTATTTCTTGCTGCTCCCATAAGGTTGGTAAACATATTTTTACCTGCAGCCTTTGCTTCCTGACCGATTTCTGAAGCGATTTGTTTAATGAATCCCATTTATAGTTCCCTCCTATAATTTGTACGTCATCTTTTCTGACGGTTTTTATTGTAGCATAAAGACGGTGCAAAGTCCATAAAATTGACTTAAATCTCTTTGATATATATAATATATTAAGCTAAAATCAACCGAGGGGTGAAATATGAAAAAAGAAATGACCCCAAACAGAAAAATACCGGCTAAAATAATCCTCGGAGCGGGAGTTTACATCGTTTCATACCTGCTTTCGATAGCTATACTTCAATCATTTTCGGGATTTTTTAAATACGGCAATTCTTTTATGGGAACCGTATCATCTTTAGTCGCCGCTGCAGCCTCGTTTTTTACGATAACGAAGGACGAAAGAGGCGCTCTTTTTTATAACCCCAAAACATGTTTAATAAATAAGAAATATATCTTACCGTATATATTATTTGTAATACTGACGGCTTATTCGCTGACGGTGGTCTTTAATTTTCTCTTTTCGAAAATTCCGTGGGAGGTATTCGGAAAGAACCATATTGTTCAGGATAATGCTTCCTTTTACGGTATTCCTTTTTACTTAAGAATAATCGCGTATGTGTTTATAGGTCCTTTAGCCGAAGAAATACTTTTCAGGGGCGTGATATTTTACCGTTTAAGAAAAGTAACATACCTTTGGGTTGCGGCTCTTATATCCGCAATATTCTTTGCGCTCTTTCACGGCAATCTCATGCAGGGCTTGTATGCTTTGGTCATGGGATTTGTTATCTGTATATGCATGGATTACGGCGGAAGCTTTCTGTACGCTCTGCTCTTCCATATGGCTGCAAACCTTGTTTCAAACCTCTGTTATGAGTTTGAATATATAAATAATGTAGTTTATTCGATTCCGGGAATCGCAATATGCTTTGCATATCTTGTGGTTGCCATAATACTTTGTTATGTCTTCAAGGTTAAGTTGACCAAAAAAGACAAGCAATGTTGATAACTTTCCGTATTTACATAAAACTGTTGATAACTTTGTGTAAAAATCGGTTTTTCCCCTTATTTATGGGCATTTTTTATCAACACACTTTGTTTGATAACTTTTAACAAAAACAAACTTTCGTCGCAAATATGTTCGTTGACCGAAAGGGTTAATACAGGAGGTGACACAATATGTGGGCTTACGAGTCAGTTTTTTATCAAATTTATCCTTTGGGATTTTGCGGGGCACCGTTTGAGAATGACGGCGTGCTTGAGCACAGAATTCTTAAGGTAAATGACTGGATTCCGCACATCAAAAAACTGGGAGCCGATGCGATTTACTTCTCTCCAGTATTCGAATCCGACACTCACGGATACAATACCAGGGACTATACAAAAATCGACTGCAGGTTAGGAACAAACGAAGATTTCAAGGAAGTTGTGAACAATCTTCACAAAGAAGGAATAAAGGTTGTTCTGGACGGTGTTTTCAATCATGTCGGCAGAGGTTTCTGGGCTTTTCAGGATGTGCTTAAAAACAGAGAGAATTCACCGTATGTTAACTGGTTCGCACGAATCGCCTTTGACGGCAATTCAAATTATAACGACGGACTCTGGTACGAAGGCTGGGAAGGAAATTACGATCTGGTAAAACTAAATCTTTACAACGAAGATGTTGTGAACCATATATTCTCGGCTGTCGAAGGATGGATAAAAGAGTTCGATATCGACGGAATTCGCCTTGATGTGGCATATTGTCTGGATAAAGGCTTTTTAAACCGCCTGAGAGGCTTCTGTGACTCCAAAAAGGCAGATTTCTTCTTAGTCGGCGAAGTACTTCACGGTGAATACGGCAGAATGTTAAACGAAATGGGTATCCACTCTCTTACAAACTATCAGTGCTACAAGGGTATTCATTCAGCCTTTAACTCTAACAATATGTTTGAAATCGTACATTCACTGTTACGTCTCTTCGGTCCCGAGGACTGGTGCGTCGCAAGAGGTGCGCATCTTTTAAGCTTTGCGGACAATCATGATGTTTCAAGAATCGCTTCGATAATACAAAATCCGGCTCATCTTCCTTTGGTTTACGCCATGGTTTTCGGTATGCCGGGTATCCCTTGCGTTTACTACGGTTCCGAATGGGGCACGAAGGCCGACAAATCTCAGGGTGATCCTGCACTTCGTGTAAGCTTTGATGCACCTGAATGGAACGAACTGACTGATTTTATATCAAGGCTTGCTTCCGCAAAGAAAGGCAGCGAGGCTCTTAACTACGGCGGCTTCCGTTCGGTGGTACTTACCAACAGACAGTGCATATTCGAAAGAAGAAGCGAGCACGAAAGAGTTCTTGTATGTATCAACTGCGATGAAAACGATTATACGGCGCATTTTGATGTGGGCTGCGGAATGGCGATTGATTTAATAACCGGAGAGAACTTTGATTTCGGCGGAGGTACGCATCTTCCTGCGTACAGTGCGAAGTTTCTTAAGTGCGAGAGATAAAGACGGAGCCGGGCACGTTTCACGAGCCGGGCACCGAATGAAAAAAGACGGCGGGCATCCTTTCGGAGCCTGCCGTCTGATTTTTTTATGATAAATATTAGTTGCCCAGGTTGTTTATTATATCCTGGATTGTACTGAAGCCACCGAAGCAGCAAGCGAAGATTGCAATGATAGCAACAATAATCAAGATAACAAGGATAACCTTTCCGACTGAAATAGGTGTCTTGCCGTAAACCTTACCGGTCTGGCCGTTTACCATGAACTGATATACCTTGTCCTGATACTTGAATGATGAACACCAGATCGGAAGCATCAGATACTTGTAGGTAATCTTGTTAAATGTCGTGGAAACCTTAACATCCTTTGCATGATCTGCGTGATTTTCCTGAATAATCTTGCTTGTAACGTTGCTCTTAATCTTTCTGGATATGGACTCTTTGGCCTTTTCCCATGCAGCCTTAAGACCTACGGAATATCTCTCTGCTGCGAAGCCTGCAACATATTCGGGCTTGTAGGGAACGTTCTTCTCTGTTTCGAAGGGTTCGAGACCTTTTAACATTGCGCTGTCATGACGTTCGCTGCCCTGTACGAGTTCATCGTCGATCACGAGTTTATATGTACCTGATGTACGATGCCAGTCGGTAACTGTCTTTTCCTGAACATTACCCTGGGAATCTTTATACTTTTCTTTTCTGTCGATACCGTATTTACCCGAATATCTTGAAAATGTATCTGTATCAAATGTCCAGTAGGGAAGATATATTCCCGTAAAAGCATCGGGTTCTGCCGACTGCTTTGCAAGCTTTGGACAGAAGAATTTCTTGCCGATCCACTGCTTGAAGTTCGCACTTGCCTGCTCGTTGGTAACAGAAAAAGGAACTACACCGCCGGGAGCAATGGTATTTTCATCAGCCGCTTCCATTACCTGGTTTGAACCGCAGTAAGGACATTCACTTGCAACATCGAGAGCATCATATATTGTCTCAGCGCCACAACTCTTACAGATAATCTGTTTCTTTTGGGCACCCCAGTCACAGTTGTCGGTATTTTCGGCCTTGTCAAATTCAAGCTCTGCAGCACTTGCTGCTTCCTGAACTATTTCCTCTTCATATCCGCAGTAAGGACATGCCATTCCGCCGATATTGGGATCGAAATCCATTACACCGCCGCACTGAGGACATTTCTTATCTGTTTCTTTTAAAGTCGAAGCCTTTGAAACACTAGCATTCTCGTTCATTTCGTCCATAATCATATACCTCTTGTTTCATAATTTTTAGTATAACCCATACGCATAAATTATACTAAAATACGGCTAATCTATCAAGGTGTTTATCTACGGAGCCAGGCACGCCTTCGGCGAGCCGGGCACCGGTCTACACCTTCTTTAGTAGGAGCTGTACCGTGAATCCGTCATCGTTAAAATATTCCATGCCTCCGAACTGTAATTCCATGTATCTTTTTACCAGATACATACCGAGTCCGTAGCCTGAAGTTTCTTTCGAATTGCTGCCTCTGAAATACTTTTGGGAAATCAAAGGAAGTTCGTCTTCTTTTACGCCTTTGCCGCTGTCTTTTATGGTGATGCGGATAAAATCCTCTTTGTTTTCGCCGTCGGATGAAAGCGCGGAGGTTTCCGAAAAACTGACTCTGATATCGGTACCTGCATACTTGTGCGAATTGCCGACCACATTGTCGATAACCTGCTCCATGCGAAGTCTGTCCATATAGACAATTCCGGCAGGAACTTCGTTTTCCATGATAATGTTGCCGTAGTTTTTGAGATTGTCAAAGAAGTCTTTTAGGATTCTTGAATCGGTTTCAACAGGATTGACCGAGATTTTATCGATGTCGTCAAGCGTCGAATGCATCACGTTTGTCATAAGAGAGCTGATTAGGTCCGCTTTCTGTGAGATGGTTGATACCTTTTCGAGAGTATACTCGATATCCTTCTTTTCTTCTTCATTGTTTTCGCTTTCGCTTAATTTCTTGCCGGCCTTAGCCTCCAACACCTCGCAGGCAACCTTGATAACCGATATCGGTGTCTTGATATCATGGCTTAAATCCGTAACCATTTCTTTTCTGGCTATTTCGGCTTTTACTTCCCTCTTACGGGAATCCCTGAGTTCTTCTCTCATCTGGTCGAACGCCTCGACGAAACTGCCGAACAGATTATCTTTTCTGATGGGAAGGGCCTCATCCAGGTTTCCCTTGGCGATTTCCACGGAAAACTTCTGCAGTTCTTTTACGGGCTTAACAAAAGAAGTGTAATAAAGGATAAGCAGGATATAACCGCTTATAAGCATTATTACCCAAAGATAAACCGAACCGCCGAAAAAACCTCTTTTAATCTTGTCGAAATTGTTTCGGTTGTCGTCCCATGCAACTTTTCCGACATACTCTCCGTTTACTGTGAGGTCGAGCACAAGCGCATTGTTTTTGTATAAATGCGAGAGTTCTTCATCTTCGATTTCCTTGGCGAAAATGATGTGGCATTTGTACTTGTTTTCGAGATTGGTGTCTTTTTCGCCGTTTTCCAAAGCTTCTTCGATAATATGAAGTTGTTCGTTGTAATGGATAATATCCCTTGACTCAAAATGATTCTCTGAATTGAAAATAATAAAAATACACAGTGCGAGAACCATTATAAGTGTGAAGACAAAACCTATTCTGAATAACTGTTTCATTAAACGCGCCCTTATTACTTCATCTCAAGATAATAACCTGTGCCCCAGACTGTCTTAATAAGCCTGGGCTCGTTGGGATTATCCTCGAGTTTTTCCCTCAGTTTTCTGATATGAACATTCAGCGTACTGTCCGAAAAGAATGCATCTCCCCAGACTTCGTCAAAGAGAACTTCTTTTTTTACAATCGTATTTTTATGTCTGTAAAGGCAGTCGAGAAGTGCGAATTCTTTGGCCTTTAACTGAATTCTTTTGCCGTTAAGAACAGCCGAGAGCGTCGAGGCATCGAGTGTAAGTACTTCGTTTTCTTTCCCGTCGCTCTTCTCTTCTTTTATGGTCGAATTCATCTGTCCTAGTCTTTTAAGATTAACCTTCACCTTGGCTAAAAGAACCGACAGATTGTAAGGCTTTTTTACGTAATCGTCTCCACCGCATGAAAGCGCTACGAGAACATCATCATCACTTTGACGAGCGCTTATAAAAAGAATCGGAAGCTGCATTTCTTCTCTCAGTTTCTTGCAGACTTCGAACCCGGTTCCGTCGCCGAGATTTATATCAAGCAATATCAAATCCACATCATTCTTTGATAGAAAATCAAAGCATTCTGCCTTGCTTTCAACTACTGCTGTCGAAACTTCAAACATGTTGAAATATTCAGCTGTCATTTGCGACAGTTCTTTTTCATCATCAACTATCAGACAATTGTAATGCATACTAACCTCTTATATCATTTTGTTAAAATAATCTTCCGTTACCTGCAGTTGGTTTTTCAAAATTTCTTTCCACATGTGTGCATGTATTTCCCCACTGCCCCTTGAAACCTTGGTTCTTTTTATCGTTCCATCCGCCATCTTTTTTCTGTAAAAATAATGGTCTGTGCTTTTATAGCATTCCCAGCCATCCGCATCACAGAATCTTTTCAGATCTTTCCATTTCGGCATACAATATCCTCCATAACAGATTCTGTGTCAAGCGTGAGAGCCTTGAATACATATGGAATATGCGACTGTCTGTTGGGCGCTTTGCTCCAGTAGGCATAGTCTGAATAAAATTCCTCTGCATACTCTTTTATGTATTCAGCGAGTCTGAGCTTTGCGGTCTTTTCATCTGCTTCGTTTACGACGATGTCTAAATCAACAGCGCTTAATGTAACTGAGCCATCCTCTTCCTTAAATTTCTTTGCATTAAAATGATAGCCTGCCAGAATCATATTGAGAGTATTAATGCTGAAAATAGCAACATTGTCATGTGTTCTTTTTATATATGCAGGCTTTTCGTGTGCCACATTGTCAAGGGTAACAGACCAGTTTTTGCGTACATCTGTAGCATTTAATAAATCCATGATAAACCTCCTTTACGAGCTTATGTTTTATCTGATTTAATTATATGTACAAAGTGTACACTTTGTCAACAATGTACACAAAAGCCTTTACGCCCGAAAGTTTCCCTTCGGGCGCATGAAAAACAACATTTATTCTTCCGTAATCATCTTTACGGGTTCAAGATCTCTGATTCGTTTGCCGTTAAACCACGAAACAATCATGGCTACACCTACGATAACAATTATTACGCACAAATATGAGAAAATAGATAAATCAAATGCGACTTTTCTGAAACCGAATATTGCGAACATAAGCAATACGAGCTTGTCGCCGAAGAGTGTTACCGCAACCAGTCCGATCACAATTCCGATAAGAATTGCCGGAATATTCGAAAGCATTAACTGACCGATAAGCTGGTTGGACGAAAAGCCGAGAGCTTTGTTTACTCCCAGATTTCGCCACTCTTTCGTGATTCTTGTTCTGATCAAAAGTGCCTCTGCAAGACCTACTACAAATGCGGTAACTATCATGATTATCAGAAGTATGCTCGCCATGGAGATTTTCAGCAACGAGAACAGTCCGCCGGTTGATGCATATTCATCGGTCAGATCTGTGTCAGGGTAAACATCCTTGAATTCTTTTTCAAAATCCGCGAATTTATATCCTTTTTTGAGTGTCACATTTACTGAAAAGAACTTAGGCATGTTACCTATTCTTTCATAACCTTCCTCAGACAAATAAGCCATCTGACCCATATTGTTAAATGTCTGCATGATTCCGCATACCAGGTACTGAGCTTCATTTTCTCCGTTTTTAACCGTAACGGTATCACCGATTTTTAATCCCAGATTGTTGGCAGCCGAAGTACCAAGCGCCACCTCGTTCTCATACTTGGGCCATCTTCCCTCTACCATCTGTTCGGGTCTCATTACCGATGTATCGGAAATAACTCTGGTAGAATAGTTCTTGGTTTTATTACCCTTTTGATAATCAAATCCAAGCCATACTTCATGGTGGATTCTATCAACGCATTCAAATCCTTTTACGGTTTCTTCCATATTGGCATCGCCGACAAAATCCGCATCATATATCTCCAGGCCGGATATTCTTAAAAGTGAATCCACATCCCGGCCCATGTTCTCATATATTCCAAAGCCCATTGCTCCGGCAAACGCGAGGATTGCCATGATGAAGATAACACCTATCTGACTTGTGAATTTTCCGAATGTTTCTTTTAGGGATAATGTCAGTAAAACAGGAAGATTTGTCCTGTCAAACGGAAATACGTTTTTCTTGTAATTGTGAGTGTTGATGCCGCCTCTTAATGCATCAAGCACAGAGGTCTTTTTATACTGTCTTCCCAGGAATAATGTAAACAACGTAATGATTATGCAAATACCCGCAACCACTCCGGCGAATACCAGCCGGTCGGGTTTCTGGTTCCATGAAAGTCCCAAAAGGTAAAGCATGATAAAACCGATTTTCTTTTGAAGCAGCGCCCCTAAAACCGTTCCCAAAAGGCTTCCGCCCAAGGATACCGAAAGGAGCTGAACCAAGAGGATGAACATCATCTCTTTAACGGTATATCCGCCTGCCTCCATAATGCCGGTATTTCGCATATTATCCATGATAAAATTTCTGACCGAAAAATCGATTACAACCAGTGCAACCACGAAAACGATAACTGCGAACACAAGTATGATTGCTATAAACATAAAAGGGAGAATCATACTGGCAACCACCATCAGTTCACTCGGAATAAAATTCCCTGAAAGTTCCTCAGTATATTCCGGATGCATAGCCCGATAGTTCTGATGCCATGTATTCCATTCGGTAAATACATTATCCAGTTCTTCCTGCCCGGATACATTACGGCGAATGGCTTTTGCGCTCAGTTGGGACTTTATCATTATACTTGGAGTAACATAGTTCGTATTTTCAAATTCGATCTGCTGATACATCTTTTCCGAAACATACACCAGGTACGTACTCATATTCATCGGAGAACCAAAGATGAAATCCTCGTTAAATCCAGCAACTGTAAACTCGTAAATGTTTTCGTCAATTTTAATTTCAATTGTGTCGCCTAATTTGTAAGAAGCCGAAAGCGAAACCGGAAGAACTATTTCGTCGCCGGAAAAACCGCTTAAGTCTATGCTGGAAGTATGAATACTTCTTTCTTCTTCATATGAAACGAAATAAAACCAGTAATCAGACCAGGATTTAGCGCCTTTTTTACGATATTTGGCCGTGGCTCCCAGATACTTGCTTTCCTCATAACCGTCAAAGTTTTCATTCGCCTGAAGAAGTTCTTTTAACTTAAAATCCGAAACGGGCTCTTCCGTTTTAAATATCAGTGCATCTGCACCGTTAATCGTTTCTTTGTTCGTATCGATTACACGAAATGTTCCTGTTAAAAGATTCAGGCAGACAAAGAGCATAAAAGAAGCTAAAAAGGTCATGATAAAAAAAGTAATCATATCGCCCTTCTGCTTTTTCATATTGTTTTTTGCAATAAAGAAATAACGATACATATTACCACCCCATGTTCTGAAGGAAAAGCTTTAATCTGGAGTGTCTTTCCCTTGCTTCTTCCACGTTGGGATTGCTTTCATCCTTGTAATCTCCGAGGTATTTGCCAAGATAAATTTCGTCGGAAATAACTCCGTCGGAAAGGTAAATAACTCTGTTGCCGCGCTCTGCTGCCATAATGGTATGAGTAACCATTACGATGCTCTGTCCGTCGTTGTTTAAGTCAGAAAGAATGTCCAATACATTGACTGTGTTCTGGGAGTTTAAAGCACCTGTAGGCTCGTCTGCAAAAAGCACTTCAGGATGATTGATGACGCCTCTTACAACCGCAACTCTCTGTTGCTGTCCGCCGGAAAGCTGTGTCGGAAATTTTCTCATATCGCTCTCGGAAATTTCGACTTTTTCAAGAAGGGTTTTGGCTCTCTGAGTAAGTTCCTTTCTGCCGTTGGACTTTAAGAGTCCGCAGACCATGATGTTGTCTAATGCGCTCATTGAGTCGTTTAAGTAGTTCTGCTGGAAAACAAATCCGACATGATCGCGACGGAATTTTGCAAGCTTGTCGTTGCTGTATTGAGAGATTTCCGTCTCTGTGTTGCCTGTATAATATGTTATAGTTCCGATGCTCGGACGATCCATGCCTGAAAGCGCGTAAAGAAGTGTACTTTTACCCGATCCGGAGTTTCCCATGATTACTGTGAAATCGCCTTCGTAAATCGAAAGATTTAAGTTTTTCAAAACATGCTGCTGCACGGATTCGTTCGAGAATGTTTTTGATAAATTGTTTGCTGATAAAATAACTTTTTTGCCGTCCATTTTTCTTTCCTGCTTATATATTTTTAGAAACGTACTTCGTCTCCGTCCGATAATTCTTTTACATCGCTCCAAACCACGATATCGCCTTCGTTTAAGCCGGAGATAATCTCTGTGTAGTCGTCGTTTTTGATTCCTGTTTCCACACTTGTTTTGATGGCTTTTTTATCTTTTGAAATAAATACGTAGCTCTTTTCGTCTTCGGTAATAATTGCTTCTTTGGGAACGCTTACAACCTCTGTGAGAGATGCGGTATTTACTCTTGCCTTTACATCAAGACCAAGGATTACATCTTTCACATCATTGAGAGATATGTCCACGCCTACACCGTTTGCCGCAGTTGCGTCCATGCCTGCCATTTTATCTGTTTTGGTAACTTCGCCGGAGTAATCTGCGTTAAGGATTTTAACGTTTACTGTCTGGCCTTTTTCGATACTCATTATATCATATTTGTTGGCATTGCATCTTACGATAACATCTTCGAGTGAGTCCACGCAGATGACGGGCGAACCTGTGGTTAAAATGCTTCCTTCTTCTGCATATACCGCTGAAATAACACCGTCAAACTCTGCTTTGATGCCGTTCTTGGCATTTTCGAGTTTTTCGATTTCATTGGCGATTGTAAGATCTGCGGCTGCTTTTGATGCCTCAAGTTCAGCCTTTCCGCCTTCGGTTAAAACGCCTGTGTAGCTGGCTGCTTTCTGCGAAGTCATTTCCGCTTTGTATTCCTTAAAGCCCGCAAGCTGTGTGTTAAGTCTCCCCAGTTCTTCCTGAAGCCTTACAAGTTCACTGTCATAGTTTTGAACATATGCGTTATTATATAACTGTTTCTGATATTCTTTAGTCTTATCAGCATCTGCAGAATTGTCTACGATTGCAACCTGGATTTTGGCTCCGTCATAAGCAAGATCTGAACATCTCTTGTTGATTTCAGCCTGCTTATTAATGATTGCTTCTTCAGTATCTTTTATCTGCTGATTTAAAACACCTAAGTTCCTGGTTGCTTCGGAATAAAGTGCCGAATATTTGTCGGAAACCTGAAGTGCGTTTTGATAACTTCCTTCTTTTGCTTCTGCATCCAGGTTTAAAAGTGCTATCTGCTTACCTATCTCATCTTCATCGAAAGAAACAAGCAAATCACCTTTTTTGACTTCGTCGCCGACCTTAAAATATACTTTGTCGACTTTAAGATTCGTGTCCGCAAAAAACATATCCGAATCGTTGCTTACAACCGTTCCGTTTAATTCAAGAACCTGCTGCATATCCGATTTGGCAATTGTATATGAGCTGACCTTAACCGCTGCCTTCGCATATATCGAAACAATGCTTCCGGTAGCTACCACAACTGCAAGTGCTCCTCCTAAAATAGCGATTGTCTTTTTCTTTAAGATACTCATTGTTCTTTCCTCTCTTTATATCAATCTTTTATGTACTAATTCATGCATTCCTTTCGTCCTGCAATCTTAATTTATCAAAAAGATTTTTATAAGTCTTAATCTGAATCTTGTGTAATTCTTAATTAATTCTTAACCGGATTTGGGCATAAAAAAAACCTGCATCTTTCGATGCAGGTTTGTAAACTTATTTGATTTTATGCTTCGGGTTCGATCATTCCGTATGTGTTGCCTTTACGTTTGTAAACCACACAAACCTGATCTGTCTCTGCATTCTGGAATACGAAGAAGTTGTGTCCGAGAAGTTCCATCTGAACGCATGCATCTTCGGGATACATCGGCTTCATATCAAATTTCTTTGATCTGATGATTTTGATTTCGTCATCATCCGCGAAATCTTTTTCGATGTAATCCTGTTTGAAATTGTCACTGTTCTGCTTATAATTTACAAGTTTGCTCTTATATTTTTTAAGCTGTCTTTCAATTATCTCCTCTACTAAATCAATTGATACATAAAGGTCGTTGGAAACCTGCTCGGATCTGATGATGCTTCCCTTTACTGGGATAGTAACTTCGATCTTCTGACGATCCTTTTCAACGCTTAATGTAACATGTACTTCTGTGTCGGGAGTAAAGTACTTCTCAAGTTTTCCTATCTTTTCCTCTACAGCCTCGCGTAAACCCGGTGTAACATCAATATTTTTTCCAATAATAATAATGTTCATATAGCCACCCTCCGATACAAGTATTTGTAGTTTTGACTACGCATATATTATACCAAAAATATTATGCTTATTCAATGTATATAAGTTTGAACATTTTGTTAACGGAAATCTTCCGTAAAACTTGTAACCGCATTTGCACCGTCTGCTACGGCGGTTACTATCTGGCGGAGTCTCTTGGCTCTGACATCGCCTGCAGCGTATACACCCTTGATATTGGTTCGGCAGTCCTCATCGGCGATAATATATCCGCCTGCGTTGCATAAAAGACCGTCGATTTCGTTCTTTACGGGCGTAATACCTACCGCGATAAATACACCGTTTACAAGAAGTGAGAAGTCTTCATTGTCTTTTACGTTTCTAAGCGACAGGGATTCTACCCTGTTGTCTCCGTCGATGCTCTCAACCACCGTATCCCAGAGAATATTTACGTTATCGCATTTTTTAAGGCTCTCCTGAAGGGAAGCCGCGCCGCGAAGTTCACCTCTTCTGTGGATGAGTGTAACGGATTTTGCAATTCTCGAAAGAAAAATTGCATCTTCGATGGCTACGTCACCGCCGCCTACTACCGCAACATCCTTTTGGGAGAAAAACGCACCGTCGCAGGTCGCGCAGTATGATACGCCGCATCCTGCGAGTTTGTCTTCGCCGGGAACATTAAGTTTTGAATGTGTGGCACCCGAAGCGATAATGATACCTTTTGTCTCGGCCGTTCCGCCGGTATCATACTGTAAGACAAAATAATCATCCTTACGCTCGATGCTTTTGATTTCATCATATATAATCTCGGCGCCGAGTCCCATGGCATGCTCTTTCATCTTTGTGCCAAGTTCAAATCCCGAGATACCGGGCAATGCCGGATAATTATCCACTTCATAGGTCTGGGCCATTTGTCCGCCACAGCCTTCTTTTTCTATTACAATTGCATTAAGACGCGCTCTTTTGGCATATATTGCTGCTGCCAGGCCTGCAGGTCCCGCACCGATTATCACAAGATCATACATAGTGTTTCCCTCCCGAACATATGATTTAACTTAATTATTTTACCATATTTTCGGGTTGTTTGCCACAAAGTTATGCGAATCAGAATCTGCTTAAGAATAATAACTCGCTGTCTTCAATTCTGACTTCCGAATAAACCGTTCTGCCTGAAAACTCCATTTCAAAATTAACCGAGGCCGTTTTGCCGTCTTCTAAGTTAAAGCCCTCGAAATCATATTTAATGCTGTCGGGATTTTCGTATCCGAATTCTTTTTTGATTGCGTTTAGTGCGGTCTGCTCGCGTTCCGCCACGTATTCTTCGGCTTCGGCGTATGTGTAAGCCTCGGAATCGATGATTGAGCCGTAACCCGCTTCGCCTATCATAAGAAGTGACATGTCATCGGCATTGATATACAGATCGTAACATGTCGCATATCCCGTGCCGAGCTGATAGTAGTGAAGGACACCGAGAGTCATCATATTGCCGTATTTGTCTTCACTTTCGTCAAATATATCGACCAAAACTATCCATGAGTCGTCGGTTACAAGGCCGTAATAATCTTTTAGATACTTGTCGGCCGCCTTTTTGGTCTTCTCTTCAATACTTCCTGAAGTTAAAGGCGTTGATTCAAGTGCCATGCCCTGGCCCGGTTCGAATCCGTCAGCCTTTAATTCAAGGATATTGACATATCTTTTCTTCGCGTCATGATCTATATATTCGAGTATCTGCTCGTCATTCATGTCTTTTTCCGGAAGATACACTATGTTGTCGGAAACTACATAAGCCAGCTCGTTCTTGCCTCTTTCCGTAGCAGTTTCATAATGAGGCATGTTCTTCTTCGGAAATACGCCTTCGTCATAATATTTTCTTTCAAGTTCGATGACTTTTTTTATTTCTTTTATGGTGAGTTCTCTTGAGAAGCCTTCGTCGGTGCTTATAAAAGTATCCGCATCCACTTCTGCTGCGTAACTGTCGAATTCTTCGGTATCCATATTGGCAAGACGGCTCCTAAAAGAAATGATGGCGGCGCTTGTGCCGATGCTGAATACGCCAAAGACGATAACGATTATCAAAGCCGTCAGAACTCCCGAGTATCTGAATCTGAAGTCGGCGGTTCTTCTTTTTTTGATACAGTTTCTGTATAAAGTTTTTTTCATATCTTCATCGATTTCGATATTGGAAATCAGATCTTTGTTTATTCTATTTTCCATATACGAGTTCTCCTTTGTATTTTACGTTCAGTTTTTCCCTTGCCCTCTGCAGTCTTTTCTTAATCGCGGAAGGGGATGTTTTGAGAATCTCTGCCGTTTCGCTGACCGTATAACCTTCGATGTAATAAAGTATCACTGCGGATTTTAATTTGTAATCAAGATCCCATATAAGTGAAAGCAGTTCGCTCTCTGTCGTGCTTAAGCCGTCCGTTATAACGAGCGTTTCTTCCATTTCATCCAAAGGTACCGACGCATGTTTTTTGTGAAATCTTAAAAATTCCCTGCATTTGTTCTGGGATACTTTTATGAGCCAGGCTTTCCTGTGTTCCTCTTCGTTAAAGAGCGGCTTTTTCGTATAATACGTCAGAAAAGTTTCCTGGAGCACATCCTTTGTATCCTGTTCGTTTTTAAGTATCAGGAAGCAGATTTTATAGAGCATATTGCTGTATCTGTCGATAACCGCTTCCAGATCTCTGTTATCGTTTTTCATTATGAACTCCTTCAATTTGTATAAAGGTATTCGCGAATGACCTTTTCACTATATACATGCGTGAATGTCGGCAAAAGTGACATTTTTATAATAAAATATTTTACTTTTTTTAGCCACAGGGATTCGCAGTTTGCTTTTTTTAGGGTGTTTTGCTTATTTTTCTTTTATTTTTTCTTGCGCTTCAAAAGGTGAATATGTATAATATTTTTTGGTAAATTTTGCTTATACGCATTGTATAAAGATAAGGAGATTTTTATGGAAAGAAAAGTTGGTACAGTATCACGCGGAATCCGCTGTCCGATCATCCGTGAAGGTGATAATCTTGTGGACATGGCCGTAACAAGCGTTTTGGAAGCTTGTGAATCCGAAGGATTTTCGCTTCGCGACAGAGATGTCATAGCTCTTACAGAGTCAATCGTTGCAAGAGCACAGGGTAACTACGCTACTATAAATGATATTGCTGCAGACGTTAAGGCTAAGCTTGGCGGAGGAACAGTAGGTGTTATCTTCCCCATCCTCTCAAGAAACCGTTTCGCTATCTGCTTAAAGGGCATCGCAATGGGCTGCAAGAAGATCGTTCTTATGCTTTCATATCCTTCTGATGAAGTAGGAAACGCACTTCTTACATACGATCAGCTCGACGAAGCAGGCATCAATCCTTACAGCGATGTACTTACACTTGAGAAATACCGTGAATTATTCGGCGAGAACAAGCATGAGTTCACAGGTGTTGACTATGTAGCTTACTATTCGGATATTATCAAAGAAGCCGGTGCAGACGTAGAAGTAATCTTCGCTAACCAGGCTAAGGAAATTCTTAAATACACAGACTGCGTTATCAACTGCGACATTCATACCAGAGTAAGAACCAAGAGAATCTTAAAAGAGAACGGCGCCAAGATCGTTTGCGGTATGGATGACATAATGACTGCGTCAGTCAACGGCAGCGGTTATAACGAGAAATACGGTCTTTTAGGTTCCAACAAGTCCACAGAAGAGAAAATCAAACTCTTCCCCAGAGATTCCCAGTGGCTTGTTGAAGCAATCCAGAAAGAAATCCTCGAGAAGACAGGAAAGCATGTTGAAGTTATGATCTACGGCGACGGTGCTTTCAAGGATCCTCAGGGAAAGATTTGGGAACTTGCAGATCCCGTTGTATCACCTTTCTATACAGAAGGTTTGAAAGGAACTCCCAACGAGCTCAAGCTCAAATATCTTGCCGACAACGATTTCAAGGATCTCTCCGGCGAAGCATTGAAGAATGCAATCTCCGAGAGTATCAAGGCTAAGTCAGGCAGCCTCGTTGGCAACATGGCTTCCCAGGGTACAACACCCAGACAGCTTACAGACCTCATCGGTTCTCTCTGCGACCTTACATCAGGTTCGGGTGACAAGGGTACACCCGTTATCCTCATCCAGGGATACTTCGACAACTATACCAACTAATAGTATTTATGAATATAAAGAAAAAGCTGCTTTGAAAGCAGCTTTTTTTATTATACATAATCAAATATTCCCTGAACAGCATCAGAAATGTCTATTAGTTTTTCTATGCCTATTCTGTCGAGTTTTGAAAATCCTCTTACACTCATATCAAACAATTTCATCTTTTCGCAATGAACAAGTCCTTTAGCCTTCGCAGTATTTATGCCAATATGTAATGCTCCCGGCTCACCTTGCTTGAAAATTGGGCAAGCTATTATTTCTCCGGATTTATTAAAACAATCCTTACTTATAACCAGAACCGGTAATTTAATATCCTCTATTACGAGAATATCCCCCTGAAATATTTGTTTCAACTACCATACCTCTCTTCCTTTATCTTCACCCCAATCGAATTCACCATCAAGGTTGAGTTTTCCGCCATATTCGGCAATTCTTTCTTCCAATGATTTATGTCTGAATGGTTTTTCCAAAATAATTACCCCTTTCGATACTTTAAATTCCAATACATCGCCTACAGAGAGTGACGCTTCTTTTAATACCTCTTTGGGAATTCTTATTCCCTGACTGTTTCCCCATACTTTTACTTCCGTTTGCATTTGTTTCCCTCCGTTTTCTTTGTATATACATTGTATATCCAATTAGAGTGAAAAACAAGATTATATTTATGATTCTTTTTTTATTCGGGATTGTTTTCTTTCTTTTGAACAAACTGCGCCAAGATAATGGCAATGAATACTATAATACAGCCTATAGTTTCTTTTAGAGTCATAACCTGATTAAGAATCACCCAGCCACCTAATGTTGCGAATACAGACTCCAAACATAAGATAAGCGATGCTTTCGTAGGTTCAACATACTTCTGGCCTAAGATCTGAAGTGTATAAGCAACGCCGCAGGACATAACACCGGCGTAAAGAATCGGAATATATCCTTTGAGTATTTCCGTGAAAACTATCTTTTCGGTAAAGAGTGCGCATATCAGGCAAAGAATACCGGAAACTGCAAACTGGATGCACGAGATTGTTACGCCGTCACCTTTGGGAGAAACAAAATCGATAAACATGATGTGAAAAGAAAATACAAGAGCGCA
>CACWZK010000017.1 GCA_902765365.1 uncultured Lachnospiraceae bacterium | reverse complement strand
ACGCATGCCATATCCTCTCAAGCGGATCGCAAAACCTGTATTATATCCTTATCAGAGGCGCGGCAGTCGGTGTAATGCACCTGGTAACCATGGTTGTGCTCGCGATGGGCTTAAACCTCCTAAAAGATTACAAAACCTTCTCGCTCGCCGGCATCCTCGGAGCACTTTCGCTTGCAATGACCGTTCACGCTCTCTATAACCTTCTTGTATCAAGACCGGGAGCATCCACATATATCGGATATGCATTTCCGCTTATTCTTATAGTGATTTTCTGGCTTTTAAGATATCTTTATCTAAACAAAAGAGCAGAGAAGTATTCATAAAAATCCTTAAATTACGGGCGCCAATTCAGGTTGGCGCTCTTTTTTTATACCCTAAAATAAAAAAAATTAAAAAATTTTCAAAAATCGTGAGTAAAAATCTGACAAACTGCAATTAAGTATATAGAAGGAGTAAATTCACATGAAATACACGAAAGACGAAGCCCTAGAAGAAATCATAAAAAGGGGCAGGAAAATAAGAGATAAAAGAAATAAAAGAATTACCGGTGCACTTTCGACTGCAACGGTTATTGCGACATTTATCCTGTTCTTATCAATCAGCATATTTACCGGAAATGTCGTAACCGGAACGCATTCGGCATACGGCTCGTTCCTTCTTCCGACGGAAGTGTTAGGATACGTGCTGGTGGCAGTGATTGCGTTTGTAATGGGTGTGATTATTACGGTTATCGTAAGAAAGAATAATAAAGAAAACGACAAAGAGAAATAAAAATATAAAAGAAGGGTAGGAATTAAAGATGAAGAAAAGTGGAAGAAAGGTTATATCGATTATCCTGACAGCAGTTATGGTGTTGGCTTTATTGCCAATTATCACCAGACCCATAATTGCTGAAGCTGAGACAACACTGCCGACAAACCATACCCATGGTGCGCATGCAGATGGGACTTGTTCTGAACATGTAGGCTGGATTGCAATTAGCAATGAAGATGATTTTGGCAATTTATATAGTCAAGGCGGAAAAGGGTACCTTACAGCAGATATAAATTTAGAAAGAGATCTGAGTATTAATAGTGGAATGGAAATAAGCCTTTGCCTTAATGGATATAGCATTACTCTTGACAATTCACTAGAGGTTTTTGATGTTAGAGGTACACTATATTTATTTGATGAAAATGGTAATTCCGGAATAATAACACATACACTCGGATGTGACGCAAGCGGAATATGTGTGAATGGTGGAACATTTCAGATGGCGGGAGGAAAAATATCTGGTAATACTCTTGGACATGGATGTGATGGAGGAGGAGTATGTATTCTTGATGGAACATTCATAATGACAGGAGGGGAAATCTCCGGTAATGTTGCCCAAGAAGGAGGTGGAGTAGGTGTTATTCGTGGAACATTTATAATGACAGGAGGGGAAATCTCCGATAATACTGCACAACATGCTGGTGGAGTATCGGCGAGGTCATTTACGATGACGGGTGGAAAAATATCTGGGAATACTAATGTCGTTGGTAGTTGGGAGGTAAGCGCGGATCGATTTACTATGACAGGAGGTGTAATTTCTGATAGAGTTCGTATTTTTGATGAAGCGTTAATAACTGATGATGCAACGATTGATTCGATTGTAGATAACGGATTGGCAAAAATAATTTTTAATTCCAATGAAACAAATACCAAAACAGTAACTCAGTATATTAGTAAATATGAAAATAAAAATCTTGCTAAAAATACATTTACCAATACAGGGAAAAAATTTGTTGAATGGACTACAGTGGATGACGGAAGTGGAGATTCATATGCAGATGAGTCTCAAGTAAATATTTATGAAGATTTGATTCTTTATGCGCGTTGGGTAGATGCGGGAATTGATAGTTATGTTATCAATTTTAAAGTGAAGAATGGTTCATGGTCAGATGGAACTGCAGATGACCAAAATATAAATCTTTGGAAATATGAAAACGAGGATACGGCTTTGGTTTTAAGTTCAACTGATATTCCTTCAGTTGGAGATAAACCTGCCCCCGGATATATGGCGGGTGAATGGGATGTAACTCCTACTACGGAAAAAAATTACTCAAACGAAGCATCCGGTACATTTACTTATACATATACATATAAACTTGACCCCAATGCTGTTAAGTATACTATTACATATGATGCAAATGGCGGAACGGTTAATGAAACATCCGCGGAAACAGGATATGACCTTAAACTGACATCTCTTCCTTCACCTGAAGAAAGAGAAGGATATGATTTCGTTGGATGGTTTACATCTGCTGAAGGTGGAACCGAGATAACGACGGATACAGTTTTCGCTTCTAACGATACCATTTATGCTCATTGGAATGCACATTCATATACCGTTAAGTTTGATGCTAACGGCGGAAACGGAAGTATGGATGATATGAGCCGTAAGTATGATGATAATACTGCACTTACAGCTAATGCATTTACTTACGAAAGTCATACATTCTCAGGCTGGAATACATCTGCAGACGGAAGCGGAACATCTTATGCAGATGGTTCCACAGATAATCTTACAAGTACTGATGGAGATACAGTAACACTTTATGCTATGTGGGACAGTGTATCATATACAATTTCAGTAACGAATGATGGAAATGGTAGCGCAACTGCTTCTGCAACATCCGGAATTAAAGGAGCCAATATCAAGTTGTCAGCAACCCCCAATGAAGGATATAAGTTTGCAGGATGGGAAGTAGTATCTGGTGGAGTAACACTCGCTGATGCAAGTTCTGCTAATACTTCTTTTACGATTGATACATCTAATGTAGAAGTTAAAGCAACCTTCGAATTAATACCTGAAGATAATGAACCTGAAATCACAAATCCAAATCCTAATCCAAATCCCGACCAAGACCCTGAACCGGACCCCGAGCCTGACCCTGAGCCCGAACCTGATATTCCCGAGAAGGATTGGCTTGATGATTTAAGAACTTCACTTGCAATTGCAGCAGAGTGTAACGAAGAAGTAACTGTAGAATACTATGGAAACTTCGCTCTTCCTTATGAGTTCATGGTATTCCTTAAAGAGCATCCGAAGATTACACTTATTTATCATGTAACATATGAGGATATGGAATACACAGTTACAATTCCTGCAGGAACAGCTATTTGCAGTCCCGAGATTGAATGGTACGGACCTTTGTGGTTACTTGCAAACTACGGTAACGGTAAAGTACCTACAGGAGCCAAAGGAAACGGTACATACATTGTTAAATCAGGCGATACTCTTACAGGAATCTCCGTAAAACTCGGAGTTACAGTTCAGTATCTTGTTGACAAGAATGGAATTAAAGACGCAGACTATATTTTTCTAAATCAAAAAATATATTACTAAATAAACATGAAGTAAAAGAATTTTATAGGAGGAAAAAGATGTTATCGATAAAAAAGCAAAACGAATATGATCTTTTAGGTTGGACTTACTACTATGATTCTAACAATAATCCAAATTATAATAAAGTATATATTCATGTTGAAGATGGGGTAATATCATCTATATTTGCAGTAGACAGTGGTTACGAACCTCAAGGGGAAATAATCGAAATACCTGATTACTGCACTATATTTCCCGGGCTTATTGATTTGCACACACATTATGAATATAATACAATTCCAATTTGGGAAAGGCCCTACGAAGAACCTTGGGATAATAGACATGAATGGAGAATGCATAGTGAATATAATAAGAATATTAAAGATTTGTACAAGACGCTTTTAGAACGTTGGACACAATTGTGTATGAACAAATCTGATGATGAGGAACTAGCCAAAAGAAAATTCTTATTCTTGTCCGAAATTCAGGCATTAGCTGGAGGTACAACAGTATTACAAGAGCCGTTTGACATTGGAGATGGAGATAAACCTATAATAACGCCACATACGATATTACGAAGTACTGGCGTGGCATCAGAATTGGGATTAAAAAAGAAGACGTATTCAATAATAGATTTTTATAAACCAGATGTTGCAAAGACAGATATTAAACCAAACATAGATACTCAAGATTGGAAGATAAACTTAACTGATGAATATGAGGAATTTCTTCTTAATATGCTGTCAGGAGATTCATCAGATGTCAATGCTTATCTTGTTCATTTAGCAGAGGGGAGAGCTGGTGTATTGAAACCGAAAGGTTTAAATGTTGACGCGTACTCAAAAAAAGAAGCTGATAGAATAATGAATGTATTTGCGAAGTGTAATCCAGATGTTGCAAACCAGGTTAAACTAACGCTTATTCATGGTTGTGGAATAGATGTTGAAACGTACAAAGAATTAATAAAGAAAACAGGGGTTGGTGTAGTATGGTCCCCGGTTTCCAATCTGATTTTGTATGAAGATACTCCAGATTTTTATTTATACTATAAAAATAAAGTTATAGAAAAGGTTTGCATAGGTTCGGATTGGTCCCCAAGTGGTTCAAAACATGTTTGGGATGAAGCTAAATTTGCATATAAATATTTATGTAAAAGATTTGAAAACATATATTCAAAAACTGAAATTGCAACTGATATCTTTAAAATGTGCACAATATATCCAGCTTCAATAATTGGGGCTGATAAAGTAGGAAATATAAGACAAGGAGGATTTGCCGATTTCTTTATAGTTAATACGGGTGATCATATGGAAAGTAAAGATAATAACGTTGTAGAAGCTTTATTCAAAACTTCAGATATGGATACACACGCTATAATAATAAACGGACGTGTTGTTTATGGTGATAAAGAAGCGTTTGAAAGATTCAGCGAAGATTATGAATACCTTCCTTCAAGTGAACAACCCTCAATGGGTGGGAAGGCAATATTGTCCATGCAAAATGTTTTGGGCACTTCGTTAGATAGTATGATTACAGATTTAATACAAATATTTAAAGATTATTCCGAAGAAAAGCAAATAGATATTCAAAAAAGTAAATTATTAGCGTCCAATGATGCAAATTATGCTTTTGAAATTAAAAAACTTGTAGAAAAATTTTGCTAAATTATTAACAGATAAAATCATTCGACCACTAAATTTGAAGATGATGTGAAAGACAAACAAAATCATGATTGCTCATTCAATGCAGGAGTTGTTGTGGCCAATTTATTAGATTTTCTTTCGGGAAAAATTAAATAAAAATGGGTTAATTCATTTTAGAAAAGCAGTTTATCAGAAGTGATAAGCTGCTTTTTGAATAGAAAAATCCAGATGTGACTTGTTTATTTACAAAAGTCGGAAGAAATGATATTATAACGACACAATTCATATAGGTGTCGGGACATTCGTCCAAGATTTCCCAGAATTTATTGTTATCATTTTTTTTATAGTATATAATTATTTCAAGTAAAGATTAAGATTTTCTGTTTGTAATTTCTCGGTTTCTTGCTCCTATATGGATGTCATTTTAATCTAATATAGGGGGTATTTTATGACAAAAGAAATTCGTGTAAATGAGAAACACAAAGACCGATTGTTTAACTTTATTTTCGGTCAGGAAGAAAACAGGGAGTGGACATTAAGCCTTTATAATGCAATCAACGGTTCCAATTATAC
The DNA here is from genome assembly GCA_902765365.1 of uncultured Lachnospiraceae bacterium. GTDB lineage: Bacteria > Bacillota > Clostridia > Lachnospirales > Lachnospiraceae > UBA3766. The sequence goes on along the minus strand of CACWZK010000017.1, from coordinate 17,513 downwards.
TGATGCGTCGTTAATTGAGTTCAATACGCTCGAGGGCGTTCTTTATATGAACATGAAAAATGATACATCTTTTATAATTTCAGGAATCTGGAATGTATACGAACATCAGTCAAGTTTCAATCCGAACATGCCGTACAGGATGCTTGAATACATAGTTGAATTGTTTTCGGGATATGTTAAAGTAAATAAACTAAATAAGTATGGTTCATCATTGATGAAATTCCCAATTCCAAAACTCGTGGTATTCTATAATGGAATCGAAGAGAAAGAAGATGAAGTAATCTTAAGATTAAGTGATTCCTTTGATGAATCTGAGACAGAAGCTGACATAGAAGTTAAAGTCAGAATGCTTAATGTGAACTTCGGAAGAAACAAAGCGATAATGCAGGTATGGAAGCCGTTGGAAGAATATGCTTGGGTTATTAATCGTATAAGAGAAACTCAGAAGAAATACAAAGAAGTGGTTGATGCAGTGGATGAAGTGGTTGAATCCATTCCAAATGATTTTGTAATAAGAGATTTATTGATTAGGAACAGAGCGGAGGTGTATGGAATGTTAGATACTGAATACAATGAAGCTGAAATACGGGAATTGTTCATGGAAGACGGAAGAAGAGAAGAGCGTGTCAATACTGAGAGAGAAAGAATTCGTGCTGATGAAGCAGAGACTCGAGCTAAAGAAGCAGAGAAGGAAAATGAGAGACTAAGAAAACTCCTTACACAGCATAACATTCAAGAATAATGGTGCAAAACACAAAAATGACCGACCGAGTCAAACAATGGCGAAACGCCGTTGTTTGGCTCGTTTTTCTTTTGTTTTAGGAGGTTTTGTGGTAAAATAATTTAGTTGATTTGTATAAATCGCTCGGAGGGGTTAACGTATGAAAAAAGAACTTAAGAATCTAATGATAATAGCGATGGAAGCAAGGAATTATGCGTATTGTCCTTACTCGAATTATTCGGTGGGAGCGGCGCTTTTATGCGCCGACGGCAGAATTGTTACCGGCAGCAACATAGAGAATGCATCCTACGGAATATCAAACTGTGCCGAGAGAACGGCATTTTTTAAGGCAGTTTCCGAAGGTGAGAAGGATTTCGTTGCGATTGCGATTTCGGGAGGCAGCAGTGGAGAGGACAGCGATTCCTACGCCTATCCCTGTGGAGCCTGCAGACAGGTAATGAGGGAGTTTTGCGACGAAGAGAAGTTTAAAATCCTCGTGGTTAAGAACGAAAAAGAGTACGAAGAGTATCTTTTAAAAGATCTGCTTCCGAAGAGTTTCGGACCCGACAATCTGGGTAAATAGTCGCGAAATCCTTTTATGTAAGGATATACTTCAAATAATTAACATAATATGGTATAATAAAAAGTCAGAATTTAAGGGAAAACAATTATTTTTACATAAATGTATGGAGGGAAACAAAATGGCTGTATCCACAGAAACCCAATATTTTAATGTAGGATGGGACGAGAGAGATTCGGTAAATAATATCATCAAAGAGGTTTATACGGCTCTTAAAGAAAAAGGTTACAATCCCGTCAATCAGATTGTCGGCTACATTATGTCCGGCGATCCCACATATATTACCAGCTACAAGGGTGCGAGAAGCCTTATTATGAAAGTTGAGAGAGACGAACTCGTAGAGGAAATGCTCCTTGAGTACATCTTCTCGAATGCATGGGACGAGGAAACCGATGAATAACGAAAGACTCATGGGGCTTGACTTCGGTTCCAAAACGGTTGGTGTCGCATTATCCGACCCGACCGGGCTTATTGCGTCTCCGCTTGAAATAATCGAGAGAGAACGCGAAGACAAATTAAGAAAAACCTACGCGAGAATCGAGGAATTAATCGCAGAGTACAATGTCACGAAGATTGTGCTCGGACTTCCGCTTAACATGGATTCAAGCGAGGGCGACAGAGTCAGGAAAACCGCAGAATTCAAAGAAACTCTCGAGCGAAGAACAGGACTTGAAGTAATATCCTGGGACGAGAGATTAACCACCGTCGAAGCGCATGATATCATGAGCGAAGTCGGTGTAAAGGGTGTGGACCGCAAAAAGTATGTGGACAAGATTGCGGCTGCGATAATTCTGCAGAGTTATATGGATTCGTTAGAATGAGACGGAGCCGGGCACCCTACGGGAGCCGGGCACCGAAAGAGGAAAATACATGGAAAAAATATTATTTAAGGCAGATGGCGAAAACCCCGTTGAATTTTACGTACTCGAGCAGACAACCGTTTCGGGTATCAATTATATTTTAGTGACCGAAGAAGAGGACGGGGACAGCGAGGCTTTGATTCTAAAAGACACATCAAAACCCGAAGACGAGGATGCGGTATACGAAATCGTTTCCGATGATACGGAACTTAAAGCTCTCGCGGATATTTTCGAAAGCCTTATGGAAGATATTTCGTTTGAATAGTTTTATAAACAGATTAGGAGACAGTTTTGAATAAAAATAAAAATAGCGTTCGCATCATTCCTCTCGGGGGACTTGAGCGAATCGGCGTTAATATTACCGCCATCGAATATAACGATGAAATCATCGTTATCGACTGCGGTCTCGGATTTCCGGAAGACGATATGTTTGGTATCGACCTTGTGATTCCGGATGTGACTTATCTTGAAGATCACAAGGACAAGGTTCGTGCTTTTATGATTACGCACGGACATGAAGACCATATCGGAGCACTTCCGTATATTCTTAAAAAGATTAATGTACCCGTGTTTGCAACTACTCTTACACAGGGTCTCATTGAAAACAAATTAAGAGAACATGAACTTCTCGATGTGGTGGAGCGTCACACGGTTCATTTTGGCGACGTGGTTAAAATCGGCCCTTTCGGTGTCGAATTTATCAAGACTAACCACAGTATCGTGGATTCGGCCGCGCTTGCAATCCACACACCTGCCGGAGTCATAGTTCATACGGGCGATTTTAAGGTTGATTACACACCTGTATACGGTGACCGAATCGATCTTGAAAGGTTCGCAGAACTTGGCAGCAAGGGCGTTTTGGCACTTATGTGCGATTCGACCAATGCGGAGAGAGAAGGTTTTACACCTTCGGAGAAAACCGTCGGACGTAAGTTTGATATCATTTTCAGCGAACACAAGGATTCGCGTATCATAGTAGCCACATTCGCATCAAACGTCGACAGAGTTCAGCAGATACTTAATTCCGCGCAGCGTTTCAACCGCAAGGTTGTTGTCGAGGGAAGAAGTATGGTCAACATCATGGATGTTGCGAGCAAGTTAGAGCGAATTACGATTCCCGAAGATACCCTTATCGACATTGAAAATATCAAGGATTATCCTCCCGAGCAGACCGTGCTTATCACCACGGGCAGCCAGGGAGAAAGTATGGCTGCTTTAAGCCGTATGGCTATGGGCACTCATAAAAGAGTCAAGATTTCACCCAAGGATGTAGTTATCTTTTCTTCCCATCCGATTCCCGGCAACGAGAAAGCCGTTACGAAGGTAATGAACGATCTTTTACGATTGGGCGCGGATGTTATCTTTGAAGATACCCATGTATCGGGCCATGCCTGCAGGGAAGAGATTAAGCTTATTTACTCGCTTACCAATCCGAAGTATGCGATACCCGTTCACGGTGAATACAAGCATTTGATAGCTCATGCAAAGCTCGTAAAAGAACTCGGCATGGATTCGGAAAACGTGTTCATTTTATCGTCGGGCAATGTATTGCAGCTTGACAGCGAAAAGGCCGAGATAATAGGCAATGTCGAAGCGGGCCCCGTATTTGTCGACGGACTCGGTGTGGGCGATGTCGGAAACATTGTTTTAAGAGACAGACAGAAGTTGGCTGAAGACGGAATCGTGGTTGTGGTACTTGCGCTTGATTCCTATTCGGGTGAAATATATGCAGGTCCCGAAATCGTTACCAGAGGTTTTGTATACGAAAAAGAATCCGAAGAACTATTAGGCAATGCAATGGCACAGCTAAGAGATTATCTTGAAGCCAAAAATTCCAGGGATGTGGCGGATATGTATCGCTGCAAGAATATCATAAGGGATTTCTTAAGCGAATATTTTTGGAAAAATACCAAGCGTAAACCTATGATTTTGCCGATTATTACAGAGGTATAAAAAATGGAAAGTTTTGACAAACTGACCGAAATCTATATTGAAGATTTAAAGAAGACTCCTGCATACAAAACATACAGAGACAAACTCAAAGCTCTCAAAAAAGACGATGAAATGTGGGAGAAAGTCAAAGAGTACAGAAACAAGAGATTTGAACTTCAGAAAAACACACCCGCAGATGAGCTGTACGATAAAGCGGACTGGTTCGAAAGAGAACATGCTTATATCTACGAGAACAAACAGGCAAGAGAATTTCTGGAAGCGGAAGTTGCTCTTTGCAAATTGATGCAGGATATTTGTTTCAGACTCACTTCTTCGATAGAGTTTGAATAGAGGTATAAAATGACCAGAAAGATACTACAGGAAATAGTTTTTATAGCGGTAAGGGTGGCACTTATTGTCGCAATTATTTATGCCGGATACAGCTGCATTTCCGCATGCTATGATTTCGGATATAAAATATTTGCCGATGAAGCCAAGGATCCCGAACCCGGAATTGTCAAAACGGTTGCCATTGTGGACGGAAAGACCGACAAAGAAATCGGAGACGTGCTCGCGGAAAAAGGCCTTATAGACAGCGGCTTTTTATTTATGATTCAGGTTAAGTTTTCCGATTACAAAGATCAGTTAAAGCCCGGCGTGTACGAATTGAGTACCGCGATGTCACCCTATGATATGATGGCAGTTATGGCTGCATCAGGGGAAGACGAGGAAGTCGATACCGAAGACGAAAACTATGTACCGACCAAAAACGAAGCCAACCTCTGGGATGAGGCTGATGATACCGTAAAAGAAAATAAAGACGAGAAAAAAGAAACCAAAGAAGATGGAAATTGACGAAGAAAGAGCCGAAGTTTTTATACGTGCACATTCCAAGGGATTTCCTGAATACCTTGAGGTGCTTGAAAAAGAAGCGAGGCAACAGGACGTACCTGTTATCAGAAAGGGTACGCAGGAGTTACTTCGTTTCTTGTTATGTTTAAAGAGACCGAAAAATATCTTGGAAATCGGTACCGCCGTCGGTTTTTCCACACTTCTTATGGCAGAATACACGGGTGCGGATACAAAGATTACAACCATAGAAAATTACGCGCCGCGAATAGAAAAAGCCAAAAAGAATTTTGCGGCATATGCTAAAGACGGCAGGATAAATCTTATCGAGGGCGATGCGGGAGAAGTGTTAAAATCGCTGGACGATAAATATGATTTAATTTTTTTAGATGGTCCGAAAGGACAGTACGAAGCATATCTTGATGATATTTTACGATTGCTTCCCGAAGGCGGATTGCTAATCACAGACAATATTTTCAAAGAGGGAGATATCCTCGAATCACGGTATGCGGTTGAAAGAAGAGACAGAACGATTCACGCGAGAATGAGAGATTTCCTTCTTCGCCTGCGCGATGAAGAAACGCTTGAAAGCGTGATTTTATCCTCCGGAGACGGAGCGACTTTGAGTGTAAAAATTTAGGATATTTTATGAGAAAGCCGGAACTTTTGATTCCCGCAGGCAGTCTTGAAGTACTGCGTACCGCGGTGAACTACGGAGCCGATGCGGTTTATATAGGAGGAGATGTTTTTTCTCTGCGCGCAAAGGCCAAAAATTTCACAAAAGAAGAAATGATTGAGGGCATAGCATATGCGCATTCAAAGAATGTAAAGGTTTATGTTACGGCCAATATTTTCGCGCATAACGACGATTTAAAAGAGGCAGAGGAATACTTTAAGGAGATGGCCCAAATAAAGCCTGACGGGCTGATTATCTCAGACCCCGGAATGTTTTCCTTGGCCGAAAAATACTGTCCCGAAGTAGAAAGACATATTTCCACTCAGGCCAACAATACCAATTATCTTACATACAGATTCTGGTATGAGCACGGTGCCAAAAGAGTGGTTTCCGCGAGAGAATTATCCCTTAGGGAGATAAAGGAAATCAGAGCCAATATCCCTGAAGACATGGAGATAGAAAGCTTTATTCACGGGGCAATGTGCATATCCTATTCCGGCAGATGTCTTTTATCCAATTATTTTACGGGAAGGGATGCAAACCGTGGTGAATGCACACATCCGTGCAGATGGAAATATGCGGTTGAAGAGGAAAAAAGACCCGGCGAATATCTGCCTGTATTCGAGAACGAAAGAGGCACGTATATTTTCAATTCAAAGGATCTTTGCATGATAGAACATCTCCCTGAGATGATTGATGCGGGGATTGATTCTTTTAAGATTGAAGGCAGAATGAAGACGGCTTTGTATGTGGCCTGCGTTGCGAGAACATACAGAAAAGCAATAGACGATTATCTTGAAAGCGAAGAGAAATACCGTGCCAACATGGACTGGTATTTATCAGAGATTTCCAAGTGCACATACAGACAGTTCACGACAGGCTTTTATTTCGGCAAGCCTTCCGAAGAGTCGCAGATATACGACAACAACACATACATTAACGAATACATTTATCTCGGTATGTCCGATAAAACGGACAGCGAATCCGTATATATCGAGCAGAAGAACAAGTTCTGCGTGGGAGATGAAATCGAGATAATGAAACCCGACGGAAGCAATGTACCGACAAAGGTTTTGGCAATTCACGACGAGGACGGAAACGAAATGGAATCCTGCCCTCATTCAAAACAGAAATTAAGAATTTTCTTAAGTGTTCTGCCCGATGCGGGAGACATCTTAAGAACTCCAAATAAAACAATATAATCAACGGAGTGTAAGATGAAAGACATTATCAACATTGAAGAGATTTTCGGCGAAAATGTTTTTACCGTCGGAAAGATGAAAGAGAGGCTTCCCAAAGAAGTATTTGAGGAAGTAATGCATGTGGCCGATTTCGGCGGCGAACTTTCCAAAAAGTCTGCCGACATCGTAGCAAGCGCGATGAAAGACTGGGCCATCGCAAACGGCGCCACACATTATACGCACTGGTTCCAGCCACTGACCGGAACAACCGCTGAAAAGCATGATTCCTTTATCTCGCATCCTGACAAGGAAGGCAGAATGATAATGGAGTTTTCGGGCAAGGAATTAATAAAAGGCGAGCCCGATGCTTCAAGTTTTCCCTCGGGGGGATTGAGAGCCACATTCGAAGCCAGAGGATATACCGCATGGGATATCACATCACCCGCATTTTTAAGAGAGGACGCAACGGGAACGATTCTCTGCATACCCACCGCATTCTGCTCATATAAGGGCGAGGCGCTTGATAAGAAAACACCGCTTCTTCGCTCGATGCAGGCCATCAACGATCAGGCATTAAGAATCGTTAAACTCTTCGGCAACAAGGATGCGAAAAAAGTTATCGCTTCAGTCGGACCCGAGCAGGAATATTTCCTCGTAGACAGAGATTTATATCTTAAAAGACAGGATTTAATCTATACAGGCAGAACCCTTATCGGCTGTCCCGCAGCCAAGGGTCAGGAGATGGATGACCACTACTACGGATGCATCAGAGAAAGAATCGGTGCATTCATGAAGGACTTAAATCTCGAACTCTGGAAAATCGGCGTTACCGCCAAGACACAGCACAATGAAGTAGCTCCCGCACAGCACGAATTGGCACCCATCTATGAGACAGCCAATATCGCATGCGACCACAACCAGCTTGTGATGGAGACCATGAAAAAGGTAGCAGAGAGACACAATCTTGCATGTCTTTTACATGAGAAACCTTTTAAAGGCATCAACGGTTCGGGCAAGCACAACAACTGGTCTTTGAGCACCGACAACGGCATGAATCTTTTAGACCCGGGCGATACACCCAACGCCAACATTCAGTTCCTTTTGGTACTCGCATGTATCATGAAGGCTGTTGACAAACATGCGGATCTTTTAAGACAGTCCGCGTCAAATGTCGGAAACGATTACCGTCTCGGCGCCGACGAAGCACCTCCCGCAATCGTTTCGATGTTCTTGGGCGAACAGCTCGACGATGTGGTTAAACAGCTCGTGGAAACCGGCGAAGCCACACACTGCAAGGAGAGCAATCACCTCGAGACAGGCGTATCGTCGCTCCCTGATTTTCTGATTGATCCTACAGACAGAAACCGTACTTCGCCTTTTGCATTTACGGGTAACAAATTTGAATTCAGAATGGTTGGTTCTTCGGATTCGATCGGAGACCCCAACATCATTTTAAATACCATAGTTGCGGAGAGTTTCTGCGAAGCTGCGGACAGAATTGAAGCCGCCGACAACTTTGACGAAGAGGTTCATGACATCATAAAAGAATATGTAACCGCTCATCAGAGAATCATCTTTAACGGCAACAACTATTCGCCCGAGTGGGTAAAAGAGGCCGAAAGACGCGGTCTCCCGAATCTTCCCACGATGCTTGATGCCGTAGATACACTCACAACCGAAAAGAGTATAAAACTCTTTGAAAAGTTCTCAATTTTCACCAAAGCGGAGCTTGAGTCGAGAAAAGAGATTCTTTACGAAACCTATTCGAAGACTGTCAATATCGAAGCAAACTGCTTAAGGGAAATGATTAAAAGACAGATTATCCCTGCGGAAATATCTTACATGAACGAGCTTGCAAGTACTTACAACAACGGCAAGCAGGCTGGAGTGGAAGTTAAGACTGCAAAGGATATTTTGGAAAAGGTCAACGAGTATTCGGACAAGCTTTCAGAGTCGATTAATCTGCTTGAAAAAGACATCAAGGAAGTCAGAGCCATCAAAAACAACAAGGAAAAAGCTTTTGCATACAGAGACAGAGTTAAAACACGTATGGAAGAAGCAAGATTCTATTCGGATGAGCTCGAAAGAATTACCGACAAGGCCTTCTGGCCGATACCGTCATACGGAGACTTATTGTTTGAAGTTTAAATCAGAGCCAGTGTAGGAGGAGGATTTTTATGAACAAACCGATTTTAGTTATCATGGCAGCAGGCATGGGTTCAAGATACGGAGGATTAAAGCAGATTGATCCTGTGGACGAGCAGGGCCATATTATCATCGATTTTTCACTCTACGATGCAATGCGTGCGGGATTTGAACGCGCAATATTTATCATCAAAAAAGAAAATGAACAGGCTTTTAAGGAAGTTATAGGCGACAGAGTTTCCAAGCACATGGAAGTTAAATTCGTGTTCCAGGATTTAAACGATGTTCCCGAAGGTTTCGAAATACCCGAGGGCAGAGTGAAACCCTGGGGTACGGCGCATGCGATTTATTCGTGCCGTGACGTAATCGACGCTCCTTTCGCGGTTATCAACGCGGACGACTATTACGGCGTTGAGGCTTTTAAGGTGCTGTATGATTATCTTGTATCACACTCGGATGATGAAAAATACAGATATGCAATGGTCGGATACAGACTCGGCAATACTTTAACCGAGAACGGCTCTGTGGCCAGAGGCGTATGCGTTACAAGCGACGACGGATATCTTGTGACCATCGCGGAGAGAACCAATATTATCAAGACCGAGAACGGTGCTGCATATTCGGAAGACGGCGGAGAGACATATATCGATATTTCTCCCGACACACCCGTTTCGATGAACATGTGGGGCTTTTATCCGAGCATCATCAAAGAACTCGGACTGGCTCTCGATGATTTCTTTGCCAACAAAGTGGCATTAAATCCTCTTAAATCCGAATGCTTCATACCCATTGAAGTTGACAATCTTTTAAAAGCCGACAAGGCAACCGTACAGGTTCTTTCATCCAAAGACAAGTGGTTCGGCGTTACTTACAAGGAAGACAAGCCTTTTGTAACGGCTTCAATCAAGGCCTTAAAAGACAAGGGCATTTACCCCGAAAATCTTTGGGCATAAATATATTGACTCTTCCCTTGGGGAATCCTTTATCATGTAGAAAAGACCAATTGGGGACGGTTCTCAAATGGCTTTTTTGACCACCTGGGGACAGTTCTCTAAAAAATGAAAAGGAGAAAAAATATGTCAATTTTGGTAACAGGAGGCAGCGGTTACATCGGATCTCATACCGTGCTGGAATTATTAAATGCGGGATATGAAGTCGTTGTAGTCGACAACCTTTCAAATTCAAGTAAAAAGAGTCTCGACAGAGTAGCGGAGCTTACGGGCAAAGAAGCGAAATTTTACGAGGCAGATATTCGCGACGAAGAAGCATTGAAGAAGATTTTCGAAAACGAAAAAATCGACTCATGCATTCATTTCGCCGGATTAAAAGCAGTGGGTGAGAGCGTAGCGAAGCCCTGGCTTTATTACGACAACAATATTCACGGAACACTGACTCTTCTTAAAGTAATGAACGATTATAACGTAAAGAAGATTGTATTCTCTTCATCCGCCACGGTTTACGGCGCACCTGCATTCGTGCCCATCACCGAGGAATGCCCTACAGGCGAAATAACGAACCCGTACGGCATGACAAAGCGAATGCTTGAGATAATCCTTACCGACATGGCTAAAGCCGATCCTGAGTGGACTGTGGTGCTTCTAAGATACTTCAATCCCATCGGCGCACATGAGTCCGGCCGCATCGGTGAAAATCCCAACGGTATTCCAAACAACCTCATGCCTTATATCACGCAGGTGGCTGTCGGCAAGAGAGAGGAACTCGGTGTATTCGGCAACGATTACAAGACTCATGACGGCACGGGTGTCAGAGATTACATCCATGTAGTCGATCTTGCAATCGGACATTTAAAAGCACTTGATAAAATCAATTCGTTCAAAGGCACCAAGATTTACAATCTCGGAACCGGCAACGGATACAGCGTGCTCGATATCGTTAATACCTTTGAAAAAGTAAACGGAATTAAGATTCCTTACTCCATAAAAGACAGACGTCCCGGAGACATCGACGAGTGTTTCGCATCTCCCGAAAAGGCGTTTAAGGAACTCGGCTGGAAGGCCACACGCGGCATCGAAGAGATGTGCCGCGATGCTTGGAACTGGCAGAAAAACAACCCTAACGGATACGATGAGTAAGTTTTTTCAGGTGCCTGACACTCAGACGAGTGTCAGGCACCTTTTTTAATGACAATCGCTCGTAAATGCCCATTTTATGTCATTTTTAATCACTCGTGCCGTTATTTTAGTGCTTCATCAAAATAAATTGACTTATATTTAACGAAGTGGTATTGTTACGATAGGTGGGGATTTTGAAAAAAAGGTGACATTTTATGAGAAAGAATAAAGGTTTTTCGTTGGTAGAGCTGATTATCGTTATCGCGATAATGGCTATTTTAGTCGGAATAATGGTTCCGGTACTAATGCATTTTATAGAGAAGTCGAATGTATCAAGTGATTATCAGCTCGCTGATACAATCCGTTCGGCTGTGGCATACAGTATCGTTGATGCGAGAGTAAAAGAAGATGATGCCAGCCAGCCTTTCTTGGAATATATGGAAGATCCTACAGCCAATCCCGGCGGAAGTACGCTTATAAATGGCAAGAACATGATTAAGATCACGGATATAAACGATCCTGACTGTGTACTTTTGGAAAGTCTTGAAGAATATACCGGTTGTTCGTTAGGATCGCTGAAAAATCAGATTAGGTCCAAACACGAATCCGATACCGAATGCTATGTATGTACGACAAACGGTGTTGTAACGATAGCCCTCTTCCATACAGACAGCACAGGAAGAAAAAAACCTGATGAAGGACGCGATATTATCGTTCAGTAAATATTTATCATAAAACAAAAATCGGCAGGAATAATTCCTGTCGATTTTCTTTTGCAGAGATTTATTTTTTCCGGAATGAAACAGATTTTGTAGAAAGCGTTTCATTCCGGTATTTTTTATTTAATCAACCTGTCCGCGGCTTGCGAGGAGTTTCTGGATTCTCTCGGAAGGATCGAGGAGGTCGCTTATGGATGCGTCATGGTTAAGTGTATCGATGATGTAAGCGATGTACTTACTCATATCGCAGTTGATATACCATTCTCTCTCTAAAAGATCGGGTGTCTGGTATACGAGGTTGGTGGTAAGTACTCTGTGGATGATACCGTCTTCGTATGCTTTGTCGAATTTCTCGAGTCCGCTGGTAAAGAGACCGAAAGTAGTGAGGATGAAGATTCTTCCGGCTTTTCTCTTCTTTAATTCCGATGCGACTTCAAGTACAGATTCGCCCGATGAAATCATGTCATCGAGTACGAGGATATCCTTGCCTTCAACATCTGTTCCCAGGAATTCGTGAGCGACGATAGGGTTTCTTCCGTCAACGATTTTTGTATAGTCACGGCGTTTGTAGAAAGTACCCATGTCGATACCCAAAACGTTTGCCATGTATATTGCTCGTCCCATGGCACCTTCATCGGGGCTGACACACATCATGGATTCTGCTTCGAATTTGATGTCGGGAACATTTTTTACGAGCCCTTTTATAAACTGATATGTGGGCTGTACGGTTTCAAATCCGTTTAAAGGAATGGCGTTCTGAACTCTGGGGTCGTGAGCATCGAATGTGATGATATTGTCAACGCCCATATTCGTGAGTTCCTGAAGAGCGAATGCACAGTCAAGCGATTCTCTTGCTGTTCTTTTATGCTGTCTGCTCTCGTATAAGAAAGGCATGATGACTGTTATTTTTCTTGCCTTTCCTCCTACCGCTGCGATAAGTCTCTTTAAATCCTGATAATGATCGTCGGGAGACATGTGGTTTATCTGTCCGCGGAGTTTGTAAGTTAAGCTGTAATTACATACGTCTACGAGGAAATAAAGGTCATATCCTCTGATGGATTCATCTATAACACCTTTTGCTTCGCCGGTGCCGAATCTCGGTGTTCTGGATTTAAGAATGTAGGATTCTCTTTCGTATCCGTCGAAAGGAAGAGAGTCTCTGTGCTGATGTTCTCTTTCTTTTCTCCATTTAACCAGATAATTGTTGACTTTTTCGCCGAGTTCTCTGCAACTCTCCAAAGGTATCAGTCCCAGCGAGCCTACGGGGATTGAATTTAAATCGCGAATTTCATCACGTTTCTCGGGCATTGTAAGGTTCCTCACTTTCTTTGTTCTATTCTTTTTTTATAAACACGAATGTCATTTCCCGAAAGATCGTATACATCATAATATGAGTAGATCCTCGAAAAAGTACGTTCGGTATATCTCTGACTTATTTCACTGTAATCGAGATTGGTTGAGATTACCGTGGATTTGTTTCTTAAATGACGCTCGTTAACGATGGTAAAAAGTTCCTGGCAGACAAACTGGTTTGTAAGTTCGCTGCCCAAATCGTCGATAACGAGCAGATCGCATGTATAAATATCGTTCAGCGGATTATCCGAATAGTTTTTGTCTTTGCCGAACTTATATGCGGAAATCTTTTCAAAAAGAGATACGGCCGAAAAATAGATGACCGAATAACCTTTCTGAATAAGAGCGTTGGCTATGCAGTTTGAAAGATATGATTTGCCGGTGCCTGCCGTTCCCTTAAAAAGGATGTTTCCGTGTTCAAATTCGAAATTTGCCACGAGGTTTCTGGAGGCTGTCTCGGCGGAGATAAAATGTGTCAGTTCTTCGCCTGTATGGTATTCATGCGAGATATTGTCGAAGTTTTCTTCTTTTAAAAGAAGTTTGGCGTTTGACTGCTGGTAAGTGCTGTCTAACTTAGCCTGCTTAAAGCAATGGCACATTTCTGTGCCTATATATCCGGTATCCTTACAGTCCGGGCATATATAAGGCGGGTTAAGGTAATTAATAGAATAACCCGCACCGGTAAGCAGCAGACCTTTTTTTCTCTTAAGTTCCTCGATGGTTTCCTTAAGAGACTCTTTATCGGCCGATGAATCGCCCGAAAGAGCGGCAAGACCTGCTTTTACGCTTTCGGAAGCTATTTTATTCTCAAGTTCCCTGTATTCGGGAATAACTTCGTATATTTCTTTTTTACGCTTTTCAATAAGGCGGTGACGGTCCATCTGGCGTCTGTCGTATTCCTGCATTATTGAATCGTATTGTGTATTACTCAGAGACAATGTATTTTCCCTTTATTTCGTCTTTAATTCGCGTTCCAATGCATCAAAATCATAATTGCCGTGCTTGTACTGTCTGTACATATCCGTAGCGGCAGCGGTTGAAGAAACGCTTCTGGCGCTTGCCTTGCATGCGATTGCCTGTTTCTTGGCTACTTCCTTGCGTTCTCTGAACTTTTCTTCCTCACGTGCCATTTCCTCGATTGTGGTAATGCCGTTTTTCTTCCAGTTGGAAAAGATTCCGCTTGCATATTTTATGCGGTTTCCCGTGGTTGACAGGGAAGCTTTTTTGCATCCTTCGAGAATAAGTTCGAGATCCATATCGGAGAGCCATGTGTTGAAATATGAAAGCTCGTCCGATGTGGGAACATCCTTCATTCCGAGAGAGTTCATTATAGCCGTAACGGAAGGTGAAATATTTCTTTCGAGATATTTTGCCTCGGCAGCTTTCTTAATCGAACGCATGGATTTCTTGCCTTCGGTCAGGCAGTCTTCGAACACTTTGTCGATGTCCGATGTGGTAAAACCGAAATCCTTATATAAATGAGCGAGAGTCTGCAAATCGTTTGCGGATAAAGTTCTCTCGAGATATGTTTCGGCGATATTCTTTATGGAAGCCCAGGTACATGAGCATCAACAACCCTGCCCTCACCGGCCAGGTTCTGGTGGCGGTCGCCCGTGCGGCGATGCGCATAAAGGAAGAATCCCGATACGGGGCTTATACCCTTATCGAGATTCCTCCCATTTTCCTATTGCCGGGCAATACGGAAAACATATGCACGTTGTTTCTCGGATTAACCAGATCCTCGTCTACTTTGTGAAGCTCAATCCCCGTTACGGTACCTGCTGCGTCAAACTCCAGCGAAAGTACCTGTTTCTGCTCCCAGTATTTCAAAGATCTGATCACGTCTTTTTCAGTATGGTTGAATTCGTCAGCGATATTTGATATGTCAAATGGTTTATGATTTGTAATGTGTCGGATAAGATACAGATAAACTTTCAGTTGCGCATCATTGGCATCCTTAAGCATATAATCGATAAATACATTAGATATCAAAGTAACACCCGGATCGCATTCTTCCGCGTATAACTTTATGATACTCATTTTTCAAATCCCCCTAAAGCCGTAAGCTAAATCAAGCAAGGGTAATTATATGATGAATTTCATAAAATGTAAAGCGTTAAATATCTGTCAAACGCCCTATTTATAAGGGTTTCAGCGATTGTTGACAATGTTGAAAACTTCGTGCGCTAAAGTTTACATAAAAGGTTAAAAGTTCGTTATATGCGCATAAATATGGATGTTTAAAAATTTTTATGTAAATAAAAATATCCACATTCTTTTAGGAAACTTTTTTTCCAAAAAAATGTGGATAATGTTGATAACTAACTTCCAAGCAGGTTTTCTCCGATTTTTAGTACATCTCCGGCCCCCATGGTTATCAACATGTCTTCGGGGATACAATTTTGTAACAAAAAATCTTCGATATCGGAAAAATTTTTAAAATGCCAGCAATTTTTGCCGAGAGCCTTGATTTTTTGCATCAGATCCTCGGATGAAATGCCAAGATTGTCATTTTCTCTCGCAGCATATATATCTGTAAGAACCACATTGTCGGATAAGGCAAGTGCTTCTGCAAATTCATCCATGAATGCTTTTGTTCTTGAATAGGTATGAGGCTGGAACACAACCCACATGTTTTTATGAGGGTAAGTGGATGCTGCCTGAAGGGTAGCTTTTATTTCCGTGGGATGATGAGCATAGTCATCGAAAATGTTTACGCCTTTTAAGCTTCCTTTATATTCGAAACGTCTTTTGGCACCTTCAAAACCGAAAAGTGCCTTTGCAGAAATAGTTAAATCCAGATTTAATATATCGGCAAGAGCCAGCGCTGCAACGGCATTGAGCACATTGTGCTCGCCGGGAACTCTTAACGTCACTTCAATCTTGGCTCCGGTCGGAGTATTGAAGTTAAATACCGAATAACCTTCTTTTGAAAGGTGCAGATCGCTGAAATAGTAGTCGCCCTCGTTTCCTTTTGCGAATGTAACAACCTTGCAGGAGAGAGAATCCGTTATCTCTTTGTAATCTTTTATGCCTGCATTTATAAGAAGTACACCGTCGGCGGGGAGAAGTTCTCCGAAACGCTTAAAAGATGTTCTGATTTCATTTAAATCCTTAAAGAAATCCAGATGGTCTTCTTCAATATTTAAAATCACGCCGTATTTAGGGAATAGTGAGAGAAAACTGTTGGTATATTCGCAGGCTTCGGTTAAGAAATATCCGCTTTCTCCGATTCGTATGTTTCCGTTAATGCTCGGAAGGATTCCGCCTATGGAAAGGGTGGGATCGAGATCGGAGGCCATTAATATTTCGCCTGCCATGGAAGATGTGGTGGTTTTTCCGTGCGTTCCGCTTATTGCAACGCTCGATGAGTAGTTTTTCATCAAGAGGCCTAAGAATTCGGCTCTGCTCATCATCGGAAGAGAAAGTTCCTTACATCGTATGAATTCAGGGTTGTCTGCATGGATAGCTGCGGTATAAACGACGAGGTCTATGTCTTCGGTTATGTTTGAAGCACGCTGGCCTATGTGAACTTGCGCACCTTCTTTTTCCAACTGGTCTGTCAGTTCGCTGGGTGCTCTGTCGGATCCGGATACTTTGAATCCTCTGGATAAAAGAATCTTTGCCAGACCGCTCATGCTGATACCGCCGATGCCCATAAAATAGACATGCTGCGATTTGTTAAAATCGATTTCCATATAATCTCCCTGATTTTTTCTTTCTATATAAATAAACCAACTTAATTATAATGACACATTGCCCAAAATAAAAGTGTCAAACCGCCTTTTGTGAAATAATGAGATAAATAAACTCGGCAAAATTTGCTGATTTTGTGAAAGTGCACAAAAGCCTAAAATATAATTGGTCAAAATATAGAATATTGACGAAAAAAGGTTTGCCGTATCAACTTAAAACCTTTCAGCGTTAGTACAAAATGGACAAACGTCATGGTATAATATCTTTATTGTTGGGGGACAATATTTTTAGATGCTTGAGAGGTGATCACATGATTAAAAAAGAGATGATTGCAATGTTACTCGCAGGCGGTCAGGGAAGCAGACTCGGTGTGCTGACGGCAAAGGTTGCCAAGCCCGCAGTTTCTTTCGGAGGAAAATACAGAATTATCGATTTTCCTTTAAGTAACTGTATCAATTCGGGTGTTGACACTGTCGGTGTATTGACACAGTATCAGCCGCTTCGTCTGAATACTCATATCGGAATCGGTATTCCCTGGGATCTTGACAGGAATATCGGCGGCGTAAGCGTGCTCCCTCCTTATGAGAGCGTTCAGGGAAGTGAGTGGTATTCGGGTACTGCGAATGCGATATACCAGAACATGGAATACATCGAGAACTATAATCCCGATTATGTTCTGATCCTTTCCGGTGACCATATCTACAAGATGGATTATGAGGTGATGCTGGA
>CACWZK010000016.1:21079-25808 GCA_902765365.1 uncultured Lachnospiraceae bacterium | reverse complement strand
GGAAGAGCTGGAAGAAGAAGTGGCCTATGCGATATTCCAGTGTCCGATACCTGTTATATCTGCCGTCGGACACGAGATAGATTTTACTATATCCGATTTTACCGCAGACTTAAGAGCTGCAACTCCTTCGGCTGCTGCGGAACTTGCGGTTCCCGATATAAGACAGACCATAGAGGATCTGGAAGATTTAAAAAAATCGCTCGACAAAGGTGTGGAGAGAGTCCTTAAAAACAAGCTTCATAAAATTGCCGTATTTGAGGCAAAGTTAAATGCGCTCTCGCCAGCCAATAAATTAAACAAGCAGAAACTCCTGGCAGATTCTTACAACGGCAAACTTGATCTTCTCATAAAAAAGATCATAAAAGAAAAGAAAGCCGAACTCGAAACTCTGTCCGAAAGATTAAAGGGTGTTTCCCCACTTGAGCGTTTAAAAGCAGGAATGGCGTATGTAACCGATGCATCGGGCAAAAGAGTTGTCGGTGTCGAAGGACTTAACGAAAACGATAAGATTAAACTAACGATGAAAGACGGATACGCATTTGCGTATATTGAGAAAGTGGTTAAAGAGGGTTAAATTATGGATGCTGTTAAAATTGACGAGAAAATAAATTATGTCGAAGAGATATTAAAGAAACTTGAAAAAGACGATATCGCAATCGAGGATGCGCTTGATTTGTATACAAAGGGAAAAGTTGCGATAGAAGAATGCAAAAACAAAATCGACATGATTGAAAAAGAAGTATTAAAAATCAATCCCGACGGTTCGACTTCTCCTTTGGACGATGCGGACTTTTAAAATGTTACTTATGTTGAATGAATAAATAATGGGGGGCTAAAGTATTGAGAGAAGATTTTATTAATTTATTAATTCAAAAAGTTAACGAAACATTTGGAATCATGAAACCTTACATGCCTGCTGAAGAAGGACTTCAGAGACGTGTTACGGAATCAATGAACTATTCTTTTATTTCAGGCGGCAAAAGAATCAGACCTTTGTTCATGCTTGAAAGCTACAGACTCTTCGGAGGGGATGATTTAAGCAAGATTTCTCCTTTTATGGCGGCTATCGAAATGATTCATACTTATTCGCTTATTCATGACGATCTGCCGGCTATGGATAATGATGATTACAGAAGAGGAAGACCGACCAATCATAAAATGTTTGACGAAGCAACGGCTATTTTAGCAGGTGACGGTCTTTTAAATCTCGCTTTTGAAACAATTTCAAAAGCAATGAACGAAGAAGACGATATTATTGTTTTAAGAAGAATGGTATATGCCAATTCCGTCCTTGCAAATAAAGCCGGAATATACGGTATGATCGGCGGTCAGATGGTTGATCTTTTAATGGAAAACAAATCCGATACCGAACTTGAAACCCTTCTTTTTATCCACAAGCATAAAACAGCCGCACTTATCGAAGCCGCACTTATGATCGGTGCGATTATGGCGGGTGCGGACGATGAGGATATTGCCAAAATAGAAAAGGTCGGAGACAATACGGGACTTGCATTTCAGATTAGAGATGATATCCTTGATGTAATCGGCGATTCGATTAAATTAGGCAAGAGCGTCGGCAGCGACGAAAAGAACGATAAGACAACATATGTAAAGATAAAAGGTCTCGAGCAAAGCCAGAAGGATCTTGAGAACCTTTCCAAAGAGGCAAAGGACATTGTAATCGGTATTGCGGGTAAAGAAACATTCCTTTCCGATTTGATTGAATATCTCGTAAACAGAGAAAAATAAATTGTAAAAACCCGGTATAAAGATGTACATTGAAAAAATAAACAAACCTAACGACATAAAGAAAATAAGCAAAAACCATCTTTATGATTTGGCCGATGAAATCAGAGAATTCCTGATAGAATCGATATCCGAAACAGGCGGACATTTGGGTGCGAACCTTGGCACCGTAGAGCTTACCATGGCTCTTCATTTAGTGCTTAATCTGCCTGAAGACAAGATTATCTGGGATGTCGGACATCAGAGTTATACTCACAAGATTTTAACGGGCAGAAGAGAAGGTTTTGCCACACTTCGTAAATACGGAGGCATGGCCGGCTTCCCCAAGACATGCGAGAGTGAATGTGATGCGTTTAATACGGGACATTCATCCACGTCTATTTCCGCTGGGTTAGGAATGGCTATGGCACGCACCATGAAGGGCGAGAACAATACGATTGTTTCCGTTATTGGTGACGGTGCGCTTACGGGCGGTATGGCTTACGAGGCACTTAACAATGCCGGCAAAGCCAATACAAAGCTTATTATTGTTTTAAACGACAACAACATGTCGATTTCCGAAAATGTCGGCGGAGTCAGCATGTATTTAAACAACTTAAGAACCAAAGAAGGATATCTGGATTTAAAGGAAGGCGTAAAAGATACGCTTGCCAGAGTACCGAAGGGTGCCGATATGATCAACAAAATCCAGAAGGCCAAAAGTTCTATTAAATCCTTCGTAATTCCCGGTATGTTTTTCGAGGAAATGGGTCTTACTTATTTAGGACCCGTTGACGGTCATGATATCGGTGCAATGGTTCGTGCTTTTAACGAAGCCAAAAGATGCAAGACACCCGTTCTTGTTCATGTTATAACCAAAAAAGGCAAGGGATATTTACCTGCAGAGAAACATCCCGCGAGATTTCACGGTGCGGAACCTTTTGATATCGAAACGGGTCTTCCCAAAAATAGAAAAATGTCTCCCGATTACACGGATGTCTTTTCAACCGTAATGTGTAAGATGGGAGAGAGGGATCCTAAATGCGTTGCCATTACCGCAGCAATGCCTGACGGTACAGGTCTTAAAAGATTTAAGAGCATGTATCCCGACAGATTCTTTGATGTCGGAATAGCCGAAGAACATGCGGTTACATTTGCCGCAGGTATGGCTATGGGCGGATATAAACCCGTTGTCTGCGTATATTCCTCGTTCCTTCAGAGAGCCTACGATCAGCTTATACATGATGTCTGCATACAGAATCTTCATGTTGTATTCTGCATCGACAGAGCCGGACTGGTCGGAAGCGACGGCGAAACACATCAGGGTATATTTGATTTATCCTACCTTTCGTCGATTCCCAATATGTGTGTTATGGCACCCAAGAATAAATGGGAACTCTCCGACATGATTAAATTTGCGCTTAATTACGACGGCCCCATAGCAATCAGATATCCTAGAGGCCGGGCGTATGACGGACTGCAGGAATTCAGGGCGCCCGTAGAATTTGCTCAGGGTGAATGGATTTTCAGAGAGTCCGGTATCTGTTTAATCGCTGTCGGAAGCATGGTAAAAACCGCTGTTGAAGTCAGAGACAAACTTAAAGAACTCGGCAAAAACGTTTCCATCATGAATGCCAGATTTGTCAATCCGATAGATGAGGAAATGATAAAAGAAATATCCGTGACGCATCCTCATATTGTTACGATGGAAGAAAATGTTTTATCCGGAGGTTTTGGTGAAAGAGTCGGAGCGTTTCTTTTAAGAGAAGGACAGTTCTGCAAGCATACATCGATAGCAATTCCGAATATGTACGTCGAACACGGAAACGTTGATTTGTTAAAGAAAGAAATCGGAATCGATGCGGATTCCATAGTTGAAAAGATATTAAAAGAAGGCGAAGGTTTATCGTAAGCACGTGAAAGAGAGACTCGATATATTACTCGTAAATAAGGGCCTGGTTTCATCAAGAGAAAAAGCCAAAGCTTTAATAATGAGCGGTATTGTTTATGTCGACAATCAGAAAGAAGATAAAGCGGGTTCTCTTTTTGACGAAAATGCCATCATCGAAATAAGGGGCGAAACCTTAAAATATGTTTCGAGAGGCGGCCTAAAACTCGATAAAGCCGTAACCGTATTTAATCTAAAACTAGACGGATATACATGTCTGGATATCGGAGCATCCACAGGCGGTTTCACCGATGTAATGCTTCAAAACGGCGCGAAAAAAGTATATTCCGTAGACGTTGGTCACGGCCAGCTTGACTGGAAATTACGAAACGATGAGCGCGTCGTATGCATGGAGAAATGCAATTTCCGTTATGTAACCGACAAAGAAATCCCTGAAAAGATTGACTTTGCCGCTACGGACGTATCCTTTATATCGCTGACCAAGATTCTAATTCCTGCCTACAACCTCTTAAAGAAAGACGCATTGATGGTCTGCCTTATCAAACCTCAGTTTGAAACCACCAAAGAAAAGGTAGGCAAAAAAGGCGTTGTCCGCGACCCTTCGGTCCACAAGGAAGTTATCGAAAAGGTCATCGACTTCTGCCTTAAAATCGGTTTCAGTGTCGAAGGTTTGGATTATTCTCCGATTAAAGGACCTGAAGGCAATATCGAATATCTGGTCTTAATTAAAAAGTCTAATGATAATTTAATCGATGAAGAAAAAGCCCTTGGTTTTAAAGACTATTCATACGATAATGATTTAAAATGGTATACCGAACTAATCGATGATATAGTAAGTAAATCCCATACAGAACACACTGTATGAGCTGTTAGGGCATCTATTATATAATTACACCAAAGCACAGAGTATCGATTTAGGGGCGGTTGTCGCATGATGCACGAGCGGGTAATATGGAGCCGTCGGTACTTAACGAACGGAGTGCGAAGCGCGAACGTGAGTTTAGTTCCGCTACGGGGACATCTTAGCGAGAGCGTGCCCGCGGTGTATTATGCGATCACCGCCCCGGATTAGAGAATTGCCCACGGTGTATTATG
>CACWZK010000016.1:0-21070 GCA_902765365.1 uncultured Lachnospiraceae bacterium | reverse complement strand
TCTGCGTAAATCCGTATAAGGACAAGGAACTGAAGGTTTGCAAGAAAATCTGTGAGTTTTTTGATGAGAAAAATGTTGAATATGCAAATCCTGTTCAGGTCAGCAGAGAAACGAATCTTTCGGTTTCGGATGCCGAGGGATGTGATGTCGTGCTCGTCTTGGGCGGCGACGGTACTCTTATGCGTGTTGCAAAGAAGTGCTCGAAATTCAATCTTCCGATACTTGGTATAAATCTGGGACATTTGGGATTCCTGGCGCAGACGGGTGTTGAGGGACTGGAAGAAACGCTGGGACGTCTTATAAGAAAAGAGTATCTTTTGGAAGAAAGGATGCTTTTGCACGGACGTGTATACAGAAACAATGAAATTATTTTTGAATCGGAAGCATTAAATGATGTGTGTATAAATCGTGGGGGCATGCTTCAGATATTAAATTTTGATATATCGGTAAACGGTATGTTTTTGAAATCCTACGGAGCCGACGGCGTGATTATTTCTACGCCTACGGGTTCGACGGGATATAATCTTTCTGCCGGCGGTCCGATTGTGGAGCCTTCTGCGGATATGATTCTGGTTACGCCGATTTCCGCCCATTCTTTTATGAACAGAAGTATTCTGTTTAAAGCAGAAGATACTGTTAAAATCACAATCGGCGAACCTCATGACGAAGAGACCGGACAGATTGTATTGGCGCATTTTGACGGCTTTGAACATATCGATTTACAGTATAAGGATGAAATCGTCATTTCCAAAAACGCAGGTCATGTCAGTTTCATTCAGATGAACAATGTTAATTTCCTTGAAACCCTTAACAGGAAACTTAGAGAAAACTGATTTTTAAGGGGGTCAAATGCTTTTAAATTTACACGTTAAAAATTTTGCGCTTATCGATGAAATCGATATTGATTTTTCAAAAGGACTAAATATTCTGACAGGTGAAACCGGTGCCGGCAAGTCGATTGTTTTAGGATCTCTTGCCATAGCTCTCGGAGCCAAAGCCGATAAGGATTTTATCAGAACCGGCGAAGAGTTTGCACTCGTTGAGATTACTTTTACGGCCGATACCGATGAAGTCAGAAGAAAGTTAATTGAAAATGATATATCTTTGGAAAACGACTGTGTTTTAATTCAAAGAAAAATCACGCCTCTAAGAAGCGTGTTCAAGCTCAATTCTCAGACGGTTACCGTTTCCGTCATAAAAGATATTGCGTCTGTTTTAATTGATATTTACGGACAGCACGACTATCAGAATCTTTTAAATTCCAGGAAACACATCGAAATACTTGATTCGTTTGCAAAAGACATTGCAGACGCTTCTTCGGGTTACAAAAAAACATATTCGGAATACCTTCGCTTAAAGGAACTGGCAGAAAGTCCCGAGGTTGACGAATTAAAAAGAGAAAGAGAAATATCTCTGCTTGAATACCAGATAAACGAAATCAAATCGGCTGGTTTGAAAGTCAACGAAGAAGAGGAAGTCGAAGAGAGATTAAAGGTTCTTGAGAACGCATACAAAATCCAGAGTACGCTTTCTCTCGTAAAAGACATTATGTATGATTACGAAAGCAGCGCGGGAGAGATGATTAACAAATCCATCCGGGAAATGTCTGCGATTTCTTCGTACGATTCGGCTTTGGGTGATTTGTTTGACGAGCTTAACAATATATATTCGCTCGTATCGGATTTTGAGCGTGAAACAGTCGGCCTTTTGGAAGATTATGCGCCCAACGAAGAAGAACTTAACCGTCTTCGCGAGAGATACAATCTTATCAACGAACTTGAAAGAAAATACGGCAGAACAGTCGAAAATGTTCTCGAATATTTGGGCGACAAAGAAAAGGAACTCGAAGCTCTTGAAGATTACGCTCTTAAAAGAGAAAGTATTTTAAAAGATTATGAAAAAGTCAAAGAAGCTTTAAAGAAATCGGCAGACGGCTTATCCGAGGTCAGAAAGAAAACGGCTGCATCTTTCGAAAAGGCTATAACCGAAGGGCTTTCGGATCTTAATTTCAATCAGAGTTCGTTTAAAGTTGCGATTACCGAAGCATTAGATTATACGGCAAACGGAAAAGATAAGGTTAATTTTGAAATTTCCACCAATCCGGGCGAACCTTTAAAGCCTCTCGAAAACGTATCTTCGGGTGGTGAGCTTTCAAGAATCATGCTTGCGATTAAGACCGTCGGAGCGAAAAGCGACAATACCGAAACGCTTATATTCGATGAAATCGACGCGGGTATTTCGGGTGTAACCGCATGGAAAGTGGCCAAGAAACTGGCTCTTTTATCCAAAGATCACCAGATTATTTTAATCACGCATCTTCAGCAAATAGCCGCAATGGCCGATGTACATTTTGAGATAAAGAAAATCGTATCTGATAACTCAAGAACCAATACATATATTGATGTGCTTGATAAAGAGGGCGAGATTAAAGAAATTGCAAGAATGCTCGGAGATGAATCAGGGTCTGAAAGTTTCCTTGAAAATGCTAACGAGATTAAAAAGCAGGCTTTGGATTATAAAAAATCAATTGGCATATAATTGTCTCTTTATTTAAAGATAAAAATATAGTATAATATACTAAATATCGGGTATGATTTATCTTTTTATAGCATAAGTTGTGCTTTACGATGTATATTAAACTATATTTTTTCTTTTTATTCATTTTCGGAGGGTTAAATGAAAAACATTCTCTTTGTTGCATCAGAAGGTGTTCCGTTTATTAAGACGGGCGGACTTGCGGATGTAGTGGGTTCTCTTCCCAAATGCGTGGACAAGCGCTATTTCGATATTCGCGTAATGATTCCCAAATACACCTGTATGTCTCAGGAATTAAAGGACAAGATGGTTTACAAGACCAGTTTTTACATGGATTTCCACTGGAAAAACGAATATGTCGGAATTCTTGAGGCCGAAGTAGACGGTGTAAAATATTATTTTATAGATAACGAATCCAAATTCGGCGGATTTCATCCTTACAGTTCAAATGTTTATGATGATATCGAGAAATTCGCGTTTTTCTCAAAAGCTGCGCTTTCCGCAATGCCCCTTTTGGATTTCAGACCCGACGTAATTCACTGCCACGACTGGCAGACCGGTCTTATTCCCGTTTATCTTAAAGAAAGATTCCAGGGAAATGAATTCTTCCATGGAATTAAGACTGTTATGACGATTCATAACCTTAAATTCCAGGGCAAGTGGGATGTTCCCGCCGTAAAAGACATAACAGGCCTTCCCGATTATTTCTTTACGCCGGACAAGCTCGAATCTTATAAGAACGCCAATCTTTTAAAGGGCGGTCTCGTATATGCGGATGCGATTACAACGGTTTCCGAAACTTATGCCAAGGAAATTATGACTCCTTTTTACGGAGAAGGTCTTGACGGTCTTTTAAGAGCCAGAGAAAACGATTTAAGAGGTATTGTAAACGGTATCGATTATTCCGAATACGACCCTTCGGTTGATAAATTCATCGATTATAAATACAATGCGGCGAATTTCAGAAAAGAGAAGATTAAAAACAAGAGAAAACTCCAGCATGATTTAGGTCTCGAAGAAAACGACAAAATGATGATGATCGGTATCGTTTCGAGACTGACCGATCAGAAGGGCTTTGATTTGATTGCATACATCATGGACGAGCTCTGTCAGGATGCAGTTCAGATAGTTGTTCTTGGTACGGGCGAAGAACAGTACGAGAATATGTTCAGACATTTTGACTGGAAGTACAACAACAAGGTTTCCGCGAATATCTATTATTCGGAGTCCATGAGCCATAAGATTTATGCTTCCTGCGATGCATTCCTTATGCCTTCGCTTTTCGAGCCCTGCGGCTTAAGCCAGCTGATGGCGCTTCGCTACGGTACAATTCCCATTGTCAGGGAAACAGGCGGTTTAAAAGACACCGTAGAGCCTTACAACGAGTACGAGTCCAAGGGAACAGGATTCAGTTTCGTCAATTACAATGCTCATGAAATGCTTAATACCATTCGTTACGCCGAAAAGATTTACTACGACAGAAAGCGTGAATGGAACAAGATGATTGACAGAGCGATGGCCGTTGATTTCTCATGGCAGGTTTCCGCGAACAAGTATCAGGAAATGTATGACTGGCTGATCGGATAATTTAAAGTAAAAATATGGAATCGAAATGTGCCGAAGGTTGTTCCTTTGGCACATTTTTATGATATGATAGTAAAAGTGTAAGTTTACAGCAAAAAGGATTTAAAAATGGCATTTGACGGATTTTGCATAAAAAGAATTACAAAAGAATACAGCGAACTTTTTACGGACGGACGAATTTCAAAAGTAATCCAGCCGAATGCTTTTGATATTATTCTCGTGATAAAAAAAGAAAAAGATACATACAATCTTTTTGCTTCGGCCAATCCTTCGATGTCTTACACATATCTTGTGAAGGATAAAGGTGAGGCGCCGCAAAACGCACTTAATTTCTGCATGGTTTTGCGTAAATACATTGCCAACGGAAAAATATTAAGCGTAAAGCAAAAAGGCAATGAGCGTATTATCTCTTTTGATATAGAGCATTTGGACGAGATGGGCGACCGCTCTGTCAAAAAACTCATCTTTGAACTGATGGGTAAACACAGCAATATTATTTTAACGGATGAAAACGATATCATTTTAGACAGCATAAAAAGAATTTCCGCACTGACAAGCTCTGTAAGAGAAGTGCTTCCGAAGAAAGAATATTTCTTCCCTTCGGATTTATCAAAGATTAATCCTTATGAATGTGATATTACCAAAGAGACAAATCGTATCATTAATCTCATAAAAGATTTAAGCGATACAAAAACTTCCGCGATGCTTTTTACAAATTTTGAAGGCGTATCCAAAGCATTTGCCAAAGAAGTGATAAAAAGAGCCGGATTCGATAGTGATTATTCCGTAAAAGATCTGGATGATACAAAAGCTGTTTCTCTTTGCGAAGCTTTTATAAAAACCGTAAAAGAAGCAGAAGAAAATCCTTCTTTCTACGCATATTCAAAGAAGGGTTCGCTTTATGATTATACGACATTTAAGTACGAATCTTTTATGAGCGAAGGTGTCGAAGAGAAGGAATATAAAGACTCTCTCATAAGCGAATTTTTAAATGATTTTTATTCCGCAAAACATGACGAAGGAATTATATTGCAAAAGAGCAACGATATCATCAATGTGCTGAATTCCCATATATCCAAAAATAATAACAAGATGGCGGAATGGGAAAAAGAACTCACGGAATGCGCGAACAAAGACACTTTAAAGAAATACGGCGAACTTCTTAAAGCCTATTGCCATAGTTTAAGCCAGGGGAAAGAGGCCAAAGTTCTGGATTATTATACTAACGAGGAAATCGTGATTCCTCTTAACGAAAACAAAAGCATTATTGCGAATTCGAACAAGTATTTTAACGATTATTCCAAGGCTAAAAGAAGAGAAGAGAAATTAAACGAACTTCTGCTTTCAACCCGGGAAGAAACCGAATATCTTAAAGAAATGCTTTTATACATTTCGATATCGGAAAATTCTTCGGATTTGAATCAGATAAGAAGCGAACTTTATGACAAAGGATATCTTCATAAAAACGTCAATCCCAAGGAAAAGAAAAAGAAATCCGGCATAAAGCATTATATTTACGATAACAACTATCATATCTATGTCGGCAAGAACAATATTCAGAACGAGGAAGTTACTTTTAAGATTGCGACAGGAAATGACTGGTGGTTTCATGCAAAAGGCATTGCGGGTTCTCATGTAATAGTCAAATCCGTCAAAGACAATGATGCGACCGAATGGGATATGCCGAACGAGGTTTTCGAACTCTGCGCAGCCATTGCGGGTGTTAATTCTTCACATAACGGACTTTCAAAAGTGGAAGTTGATTATACGAGAAAAAAACATATCAAAAAACCGGCCGAAGGAGATAAGGGCAAGGTTATATATCACAAGTATTATTCTATGGTTGTGCCTCCCGATATATCCATGTATGAATTGACTAGCGTAAACTCTTGAAGTATAATAATTAGGTATGCAAAAAAACAAAAGGCGGGTTAATTATGGTTAAAAGTATGACCGGTTACGGTCGAAGCGAGAAAGTAACACCTACTGCAAAATGTTCGGTGGAAATCAAGTCGGTAAATCACAGATATCTCGATATGTCCATTAAGCTTCCCAGAAAGCTTAACATGTTTGAAGCAGATATCAGAGAAGTTTTAAAAGACTACATTCAGCGCGGTAAAGTTGATGTATTCGTAAGCTACGAAGATTATTCAAAAGAAAGCGTTAACATCAAGTACAATCAGGAAATCGCAGCGGAATACATGAAGTATTTTGCGAAGATGGTCGAGGATTTTGAACTTGATGACGATATAAGAGTTTCGACTCTTGCGAGAATGCCCGAAGTACTTGTTTCTGAAGATGAAAACATCAATGAGGATGAAATCTGGAAACTCGTAAAAGAAGTGCTTCTCGAAGCCTGTGATGCATTTGTTGTATCCAGAATCAAAGAGGGCGAGAATTTAAGGTGCGATCTGCTTGAGAAACTTGAAGCGATGAGCAAGAACGTTGCTTTTATCGAAGAAAGATATCCCAAGACGATTGAAGAATATAAAAACAGACTTACAGCCAAGATAAAAGAGGTTCTCGAAGACAAACAGATTGACGAATCCAGAATACTTACCGAAGTATGTATTTATTCCGACAAGGTTTGTGTAGATGAGGAAATGGTAAGACTTAAGAGCCATATCGAGGCGGTTAAGGAAGCGCTCACAACCGGCGGATGCGTCGGCAAGAGACTTGACTTCCTCGCACAGGAACTTAACCGCGAAGCCAATACGACTCTTTCAAAGTCAACCGATATTGAGATTTCAAACGTTGCGATTACCGTCAAAACAGAAATCGAAAAGATAAGAGAACAGATACAGAACATCGAATAAGGAGTTCTAATTATGAAAAAGAACGGGATCTTGGTAGTTATTTCCGGATTTTCGGGCGCAGGCAAAGGAACACTCGTCAGAAAACTCATGGAAAAATATGATAATTATTCCTTAAGCGTATCAATGACGACAAGAGATAAAAGAGACGGCGAAGAAGACGGCGTTCATTATTTCTTTGTTGACCACAGAAAGTTTGAACAGACGATAGCCAATGACGGTCTTCTTGAATATGCTTCCTACTGCGGAAACTATTACGGAACACCCAAGGAATATGTTGAAAAACAGATTGAAGAAGGCAAAGACGTTATACTTGAAATCGAAGTACAGGGCGCTCTTCAGATAAAAAAGAAATTTCCCAACACGGTACTGCTTTTTGTAACACCTCCTTCGGCAGGTGAATTAATCAACAGATTAAAAGGCAGAAACACCGAATCGGATGAAGAGATATACAGAAGAGTGGGAAGAGCAATCGAGGAAGCCGAATGGATTCCCAAATACGATTTCCTTGTTATAAACGACGATCTGGATGAATGTGTTGACAGTCTGCATAATATCATTACCACGGCACACAATGCACCGGTAAGACAAGCGGATTTGATAGATAAAATAAAAAAAGAACTCGAAGTTATATCGAAAGGAGAATAGAAATGTTACATCCGTCCTACACAGATTTGATGAATGTTGTTAACTATGATGCAGTGGAGGCTGGTGATTCACCTATAGTTAATTCACGTTATTCGATAGTTATGGCAACATCAAAAAGAGCACGTCAGATTATTGACGGCGCTGAACCTCTTGTAGATAATGAAGACGCAAAGCCCTTATCAATCGCAGTTAAAGAATTAAACGAATCCAAGATTAAGATTGTGGGTTAGTTATTAAATACCCGTCGTATTCCGATGGGTATTTATTCTTTTATTGAAAGTAAGTATTTTATGAAGGTTTATTTTGCATCGCTCGGGTGTGATAAGAATCTCGTGGATTCCGAACACATGCTGGCCGATATTTCAAGTGAATATGAAATTGTTTCCGATCCCGAAGATGCGGACATAGCCATTGTTAATACCTGCGCTTTTATCAAAGATGCCAAAGAAGAAAGCATCAATACGATACTTGAGCTTGCGGAGTATAAGAAAGACAATCTTAAATATCTTGTTGTCACGGGCTGTCTCGCGCAGAGATATTATAACGATTTAAAAGATCTGATTCCCGAAATTGACGTATTCCTCGGAATTTCCGCGATTCCCAATATTCTTAACGACCTTAAACGTATATCCGATAAAGAGAAAATATTCGACATACCGGATAACAATTTAAAACAGGGCGCTTCGGGCAGAAGATTCTTAAATCCGCCGTACCACTATTCTTATCTTAAGATAGCCGAAGGGTGCGATAAAAGATGTACTTACTGTTCGATTCCTTCGATCAGGGGCTCGTACAGATCCGTACCGATGGAAGAACTCATAAAAGAAGCAGAATTTCTTGCTAAGAATTATGTGAAAGAACTGATTCTCGTGGCACAGGAGACGACTGTTTACGGAGTTGATTTGTACGGCAAAAAAAGTCTTGTCGAACTTGTCAATAAATTAAGCGAGATAGATGGTATCGAATGGATCAGACTTATGTACTGCTATCCCGAAGAGATTGACGATGATTTGATAAATCTTTTAAAAGATAATCCCAAGGTCGTTAAATACCTTGATATGCCCATACAGCACGCATCTGACAGGATTCTTAAGAAGATGGGCAGAAGAACGTCAAAGAAAGAGATTACGGATCTTATTAAAAGATTAAGAAAAGAAGTTCCGGGAATTGCCATTAGAACTTCTCTTATTACCGGATTTCCTACCGAAAGCGACGAAGAAGCAGAAGAACTCTGCGAATTTATAAAGAAAAACAAATTTGACCGTCTCGGAGTCTTTACGTATTCCAAGGAAGAAGGTACGCTCGCCGCATCTTTTAAGCCTCAGATAAAAGAGAGCATCAAAAAACAGAGACAGAAAAAACTCATGGAAATTCAGAGAGAGATTTCGATAAAAAGAAATAAATCCTTTGTTTCCAAAAAGTTTACTGCGATTATAGACGGATACAATTCCGAGGACGGCTTTTATATAGCAAGACTTTATTCTGATGCGCCCGATATTGACGGAAATGTATTTATCGAAAGTGACGAAGAGTATTTAAGCGGAACTTTTGTAAAAGTTAAAATAACCGACTGTTCGGAATATGATTTAATCGGAGAAATAATAAAATGAATTTACCCAACAAACTGACAGTACTTAGAATTATTATCATTCCATTTTTTATATTTTTTCTGATGGCAGGTTTTATTCCTTTCGGGAAATGGGTTGCATTTGCACTTTTTATAATTGCATCCTTAACCGATTTCTTCGACGGACTTATTGCAAGAAAGAAAAATCTGATTACCGATTTCGGTAAATTTGCGGATCCCCTGGCAGATAAACTTCTGGTATGTTCCGCACTCATATGTCTTCTTGCTTTAGGCTCACTCGGCAAATTCGGATATATACTTGTGCTTGTGATTATCGGAAGAGATTTTATTATTTCCGGGTTCAGACTTGTGGCTGCAGGAAAAGGCGTGGTGATTGCAGCCGATATGTCGGGCAAGATTAAAACGACACTTCAGATGATAATGATTTTATTTATTATCGCCGATTTAAGTTTCCTGGCAATTCCCACACTGGTTCTGGAAATTGCGGTGCTTATTTTAACAGTTGTTTCTCTTATCATCTGTATAGTTAAAAACAGAAAAGTTTTATCCGAAACAAAGTAGTTTTTTGAAACGGAGTAAATATGATAGTTGAATATATTTCCGTGGGAACGGAAATTCTTCTCGGCAACATAATAAATACCAATGCGGCTTTTCTTGCCGAACAGTTTGCGAAGCTCGGACTTACCGCTTATTATCAGACCAGTGTCGGAGACAATAAGGCCAGAATAAACGAATGCCTCGATATTGCGATTCAGCGTTCGGACATTATCGTTATTTCAGGCGGAATGGGCCCTTCGTCCGAAGATGTCACCAAGGAAAGCGTTGCCCTGTTTTTGGGCAAAGAGACAATCGATGAGCATATTGACGGCTGCATCGTAATTCCGAATGAATTCGGCAATTCCGCCGGTGAGATAATAGAAGATAACGGTCATATTTTCATTCTATTACCCGGTCAGTTCAATGAAATGAAACCGATGTTTTTAAAATATGCGGTTCCTTTCCTTGAAAAAAAGTCCGATTCCGTTATTTTTACGAAGACAGTCAAGATTGCAGGCTTATCCGAGAACGAAGTTGAAGAAAATATAAAAGATCTGATGCTTTCGCATTCCAATCCCTCGATTACGATATATCCCAAATCCGGCGAAGTGCATATTCATGTTACCGCCAAGGGAAACGACCAGAGCGAGTGTGAGAGATTAATC
This sequence comes from uncultured Lachnospiraceae bacterium, assembly GCA_902765365.1. Classification (GTDB taxonomy): domain Bacteria; phylum Bacillota; class Clostridia; order Lachnospirales; family Lachnospiraceae; genus UBA3766. Next base: position 10,700 of record CACWZK010000016.1, on the reverse strand, counting down.
AATCCTGTCATAAAAGAATTAAAAACACTTATAGGTGAATTTATTTATACAACCGACGACGAAGTATCGCTTGAACAGGCAGTTGTAAATCTGCTTTTATCGAATAAGCTGACTGTCTCAACGGTTGAGTCGTGTACCGGCGGAATGGTATCCGCGAGACTTATAAATGTTGCGGGTGTTTCAGAAACTTTAAAAACATGTTTCGTGACATATTCCGACAAGAGCAAGCATAAGATACTGGGAGTGAAGAAATCATCGCTTCAAAAATACACGGCGGTATCCGAAAAAGTGGCCGAAGAAATGGCACTTTCCACAGATATACCGAGTAAAGCCGATGTTATTGTTTCTGTAACGGGTGTTGCCGGACCTGACAGCCCTTACGAGGGAAAGGAAGTCGGCCTTGTTTACATCGGATGTAATGTTAAAGGTAAAATAACCGTAAAAGAATATAATTTTAAAGGCGACAGGGCGAAAATAAGAGAATGTGCCACAACTGCCGCACTTGATTTGATGAGAGTCTGTATTCTTAAATACATCAGCGAAACTCAGTTTGGAATGTAAATAAAAGAGGGATTTTTTATGAGTGAATTTGTTTTTTGCCCGCGCTGCGGAGCTGTTACGAAACCCGGAGTTTGTACTAACTGCGGATATACAATCAACAAAGAAGAAGAGCACAGCGAAAATATAATCGACAGAAATTACGAGAATAACAAAGAGATTTATTATACAGGCCCGGAAAATGTAAAGAGAGAGCCCAATACCAATAAAAGTTCCAAGGGATGGATTGTCGGCCTTATAATCGGCGGAGTTGCTCTTTTTGTTACGCTCGTTCTTATTGCGGTTCTTGCCGTATTTGCGTTCTTACCCATTGTTATTAAAGGTATCTATAATACTTCGCAGGTTACAACCACCACTACAACGACGACAAATAATACTAACAACAATACTAACAATAATAATAACAATAATCCTAATCCCGATCTGTTTCCGAATATAGGTCCCGACAATACGCCGGATCCGGACGCAGATCCCGTAGATCCCGTAGATCCCGATTCGGACCCCGATATATACGATCCCGACGAAGACGAATATTATTACGCAAAAACAATTGAAAGTCTGTATGCGGGAACATCCAAATTCGATTATGATGATTTTATCAACAATATAGTTCCTTCGGCCAATGAGTACTGGGATGAATCCGTTGAAGGTTCTTTTGATTTTTTTATAAACGGTTCTTATTCCGCGTATCTTAAATCCGAAGTTAACCACAATTTTATCGAAAGAGACGGATTTGCCACACCTTATTACGAATATCTGGTTGACTCATATATCGAAAACAAAAATTATACGGTTGAAAGAAGAGCAATTCGTTACGAAGGCGAATATAACGGCCTTTTCATCAATGCTTACTGCACATATTATGCGTTAAGTTCTGACAAGGTTGATTTTACCGAAGCCAACGAAGCATTAAGAAATCAGGCCATAAGCGAGCTTTACGAATATATTTCAAAGAAGAGCAATTCTTCTTCGTCTTCCGAAACATTTAATTATACGCTTTACACGGATTCCGTTATTACTTTTAACAATGATGAAGTAATAAGTGTCGGTTACAGCACAACATCCTACGAAAACAATGATATTAACAATTTTTATATTCACGGAATCAATGTTGACGTAAGAGACGGCTCTTTAATTGATAACACGGAATTTCTTAATTTTATGGGTGATTTTTCGGAATTTTTCGTGGAAAGATCGAATATTCAAAACAGTCATGTGGATGCCATCAATAATTCTAAGTATTCCGATACCGCCAAAGTTTTCCAGAATGACGATTCGTTAATATTGTTATTCACGCCTCTCGGAATCGAAGTCGGTATCAATTACCGTTATCAGTACAGCTACGGCTGGGTTACCATTACCATGAACGATTTTGATGAATACTTTATGAATATGTATAACTTTGATACCGACTGGGGCAAAGGCTACGATATTTATCAGTACGAAAAGGATAACGGTATCGGCAGCTTTGCTTTACCGTATGATGACGGCGGCGGCGATCCGGGCGTTGTGTATGATTTATAAATTATTTTATTTAAACCCATAAATCCTGTTCCTTAGATACGTATATTTATCAGAAAACAGAGAAATATTCTTATTTAAGAAAGAATTTCGGGAGGTTTGATATGAATAACGGAAAAGAAAAATGTAAAGCACTCAAACAGATTCGCAAACAGATCGCTGACAATAACGATATCAAATATGTTGTTGAAGAATGCAAGCATAAAGGCAAATGTAAAGGCACATGTCCCAAATGCGAAGCGGAAGTAAGATACCTTGAGAGAGAACTCGAGAAAAGAAGAGCACTCGGTAAAAAGGTTGCAATTGCTGGCGTTTCGGTAGGTATTGCTGCAACATTTTCGGCTTGTACACCCATGGATGTTGTTTATGCCATTGCGGATCCGATTGCAAACATTTTTGACAGCGGAAAAGATTTGGGCGGCGAACCGACACCTGTTTTTCCCGAAGATCTTGATGGAGACGTTGAAGCTCCCGACCCCGAACCTGAACTCTCGGGCGAGGTTGAAGAATATGTTCCGGAAGATGATAATGAGAACAATAATACTGTTACCGATGACGGATGTGAAGACGGAGAATGTGATGACAATCTTATTGTACTCGATGGTGAAGCCGAACCTGAAGATGCTTATGAACTTGAAGGCGGTTTGGAATATATACCCGAAGATTACTAAGCAATTATTGAAGAAGATTGAATACAAATGAGTGATATTAATGGAGAGACTTTAAATGTAGTCTCACTCAGCAGAATAAGAACCAAAACGGACGGCGAGGGCGTAACAACCCTCGTTGTTTCTATGGGCTGTCCTTTAAGATGTGCTTACTGCATCAATCCTTTTACCTGGGACGGAAGCTTTAAAGGCAAAATTTATACTGCCGAAGATTTGTATAATGAATTAAAAATTGACAATCTTTATTTCCTCGCTACCGGCGGCGGAGTTATGTTCGGTGGCGGCGAACCTCTATTGAATGCGGATTTTATCAGCAGTTTTATTACTAAATATAAAAGTACAGGCTGGAAGTTTTCGATGGAAACATCCATAAACGTACCTTTGGAAAACCTTAAAAAAGTTATCGGACTTATTGATTTGTTTATAGTCGATACCAAAGATATGAACAAGGAAAGATATGAACTTTATACCAAAGCCGATTATGATAATTTTTATAACAATCTTAAATATCTTTTAAAAGAAGTCGGACCCGAAAGGATAATCGCAAGGGTACCGGTTATTCCCGAACTTCACAAAGACAAAGAATACGAGGATAACGTAAAAGCATTGCAGGAAATCGGAATTAAAGGCATTGAAGTTTTCAGATACGTTAATCCTTCCGTCAGAAAAGAATTATCCGATACATCTAAGAAAAACACAGAGGAATTTTTAAGTAAAATAAAAAAAGATATTGAATAAATATATATGCAATGTTACTATTGTTTCATCTTATTTAGAGAATTCTTCTCTAAATCTGTTTTCCCGATAGAAAAAATATAGATGAAACGGAGTGATGCTCTTGATTGTGTAATTTTTTGTTGACAAGAACAAATGTTTGGGTTAAACTAAAAACAGAACGTATGTTTGATTGGAGGTTAAAATGGAAAGAGAAGACAAGATTAAAGCACTGGAAGCTGCTTTAACTCAGATTGAGAAGCAATACGGCAAAGGAGCCGTTATGAAACTTGGCGATCCCGCCAGCAGAATGAATGTTGAAACCATTCCCACGGGATCGATAAGCTTAGATATAGCATTAGGTTTGGGAGGCATTCCCAAAGGACGTGTAATAGAAATTTACGGACCCGAATCTTCGGGTAAAACTACCGTTACCCTGCATATGATTGCGGAAGTACAAAAAAGAGGAGGCATTTGCGGATTTATTGATGCAGAACATGCTCTCGATCCCGCATATGCAAAGAATATCGGAGTGGATGTAGACAATCTTTATATTTCACAGCCCGATAACGGCGAACAGGCTCTCGAGATTACCGAAACCATGGTTCGTTCGGGCGCCATTGATTTGGTTGTAGTCGACTCCGTAGCAGCACTTGTTCCCAAGGCAGAACTTGAAGGAGATATGGGTGATGCTCATGTAGGTCTTCAGGCAAGACTTATGTCACAGGCTTTAAGAAAACTTACCGGTGCTATCGGAAAGACAAACTGTACAGTTGTATTTATCAACCAGCTTCGTGAAAAAGTTGGCGTTTTCTACGGCAACCCTCAGGTAACCACCGGCGGTAATGCGCTTAAGTTCTATTCATCCGTTCGTATGGAAATCAAAAAGGTTGATTCAATCAAGGTTAACGGCGAAGTTGTAGGCAACAGAACCAGAGCCAAGATTGTTAAGAACAAAGTTGCTCCTCCTTTTAAAGAGGCTGAGTTCGATATTATGTTCGGCGAAGGCATTTCATTCGTGGGAGACCTTCTCGATCTTGCAACCGAAATTGATGTTATCAACAAATCCGGTGCCTGGTATGCTTATCAGGGCAATAAAATCGGACAGGGCAGAGAGAATGCCAAGATTTACCTTCAGGATAATCCCGAAGTTTTAAGCGAAGTTGAAAAGGCTGTCAGAGCACATTTCGATCTTCAGGATGTTCCTTCTGAAACCGATAAATAATTTCATTTAAATCCCGGCCCGAAATCTTATGGTTTCGGGCTTTTTTGTATAGAAACAAGGATTTAAGAAAGTAATAAAAATTAAATTATTTGATTATATATAAAACAAAATAAAGGTATTCTAATGGAAATTAAAAATATAACAGATTTTAAATCAAACAAAGTAAAAATAGAGGCCGATGGTGTTACTTTTGCTTTGTATAAAAGCGATTTAAAAAAATACGATATTAAGACCGGTGAAATTGAGGATGATGTTTATAACGAGATAATAAAAGAGACTCTTCCAAAAAGAGCACTTGACAGAAGCCTTAAAATCATTACCGGCCGTGATATGACAGAAGGTATGATTAAAGACAAGCTAAAAGAAGATTTATATCCTGAAGATATTATAGATTCCGTCATTGAAAAACTTAAAAGCGAGAGGCTTATAAACGATGAGCGTTTTATAAGAGGCTTTATAGAAGGAAAGAGTTCAAAGAAAAGCAAAAGGGATATTATGGCAGCTTTGGCTTTAAAAAGAGTTAATATGAATCAGGCAGAAAGAATCTACGATGAATTGTCTTCTGAAGGCAGTTTATCGGATGAAAAAGAACTGATAATCAAATTGCTTGAAAAGAGACATTACGATTTTGAAAACGCTGATTTTGACGAAAAACAAAAGCAGATAAGATATTTAATGGGAAAAGGGTTTTCTTTCGATTCAATTCATAGTGCCTTAAAGTAAAGAAAATACATTATTTTGTGGTTAGAAAGCCTATTTGGTTTACAATAATTCTTGACATATTTTTTTAAACAATATAAGATATAAATGTTGTAATTTAAAATATGGGGTTATTATGCCCTGTACATACTGTACAATGATAACTTAATAAGGAGGTAAGACTATCAATGTTTGGACAAGTTAGTGTGGTTGTTTTTCTTGTAACCATATTAATTGTTGCCATTCTTGTTGCGCTTGTTTCCGTCCTGATCACATATTTTGTTTATAAGAACAATATCAAGAGCAAGATCGGTAATGCCGAAGAAAAAGCTCGAGAAATTCTTGATGAAGCATTAAAGACAGCAGAAGCAAAAAAACGTGAAGGTTTGCTTGAGATCAAGGAAGAATCGATAAAGTACAAAAATGAGATCGAAAAAGAAAACAAGGAACGCAGAGCTGAACTTCAGAGAAGTGAAAGAAGAGTTCAGCAGAAAGAAGAAAGCGTAGACAAGAAACTCGAACAGATCGAGCGTAAGGAAGCAGCAATTTCTTCAAAAGAAGCAGAATTGGCTAAAGAAAAAGAATCCGTTTCTAAACTTAACGAGCAAAGATTGAAAGAACTTGAACGTATTTCAGGTTATACCTCTGAAGAAGCAAAAGAGTATTTGTTAAGAATTGTTGAAGATGATTTGAAACACGAGAAAGCCGTCCGGATTAAAGAAATGGAAAACCAGGTGAAGGACGAGAGTTCTCAGAAAGCCAAGGAGTATGTTGTTAACGCCATTCAGCGTTGCGCCGCAGACCATGTTTCGGATGTGGCAATTTCCGTAGTTAACCTTCCCAATGATGACATGAAGGGAAGAATTATCGGACGTGAGGGCAGAAACATCAGAACCCTTGAACAGATGACGGGTGTTGAATTTATTATCGACGATACTCCCGAAGCTGTTGTTTTATCCGGCTTTGATGCCGTAAGAAGAGAAGTTGCGAGAATTGCTCTCGAAAAACTTATTCTTGACGGCAGAATTCATCCGGCCAAGATTGAAGAGTCGGTTGAAAAAGCTCAGAAAGAAGTCGAGAACATTATGAAAGAGGAAGGCGAGAACGCTGCACTCGAGGCAGGTGTTCACGGTGTTCATCCCGAACTCATTAAAATCCTCGGCAAATTACATTTCCGTACAAGTTTCGGCCAGAATGCACTTAAGCATTCGATTGAAGTTGCTCATATTGCAGGTCTTCTTGCAGAAGAAATCGGTCTGGATGCAAAGATGGCAAGAAGAGCAGGACTTCTTCATGATGTCGGAAAAGCTGTCGATCACGACCAGGAAGGTACACACGTTACACTCGGTACCGAGCTTTGCCGTAAATATCATGAACCCGCTATTGTAATAAATGCGGTAGAATCACATCATGGTGATGTTGAACCCACATCTTTGATTGCACGTATAGTTCAGGCTGCAGATGCTATTTCGGCAGCTAGACCCGGTGCCAGAAGAGAAACACTCGGTGCTTATACCACGAGACTTACGGAACTTGAAGAATTATCCAACAATTTTGACGGCGTAGAAAAATCTTTTGCTATTCATGCAGGACGAGAAATACGTGTAATGGTAATACCTGATAAAATCACTGATGATGATATGGTATTGCTTGCTCATGACATATCCAAAAAGATCGAGGATGAACTTAAATATCCCGGTCAGGTTAAGGTTAATGTCATCAGAGAAACAAGAGTTATTGATTATGCTAAGTAAAATTAAAACCCCTTGCAAAAGCGAGGGGTTTTTTGGTGCAAAAAAGTTGTTATTTTTCTTGAAGATTTGTCTTTCAGGTATTACAATAGTAAACGTTAATGATTAAAAGTATAAAGGAGTAGTTTCTTAGGAAACTTAAGATTTTATGAAAGCATACTCTTTACTTACAAAAGACGAACTGATGGAACTTAAGAATGAGTTCCTTAATGAGTACGAAGAAGCCAAGGCAAAAGGCCTTAAATTAAATATGTCCAGAGGTCTTCCCGGAGCCGAACAGCTCGATATGGAAGCAGATTTCTTCAATACTCTTAATCCTACCAGCGAGTTTAAATCCGAAGCAGGTATCGACTGTCGTAACTACGGTGAGCTTGTCGGCATATCGGAAGCCAGAAGACTCATGGGCGACATGATGAACATTTCTGCCGACAATGTTATAGTTTTCGGTAATTCAAGCCTTAATATAATGTATGATACGGTTTGCCGTTCGATGATCCTCGGCGTATGCGGTTCGACTCCCTGGTGCAAACTCGATAAAGTTAAATTTTTATGTCCCGTTCCCGGTTATGACAGACATTTTGCGATTACCGAACAGTTCGGTATCGAAATGATAAATATACCCATGAAATCCGACGGACCTGACATGGATATGGTAGAAGAGTATGTAAATAACGATCCGGCCGTAAAAGGAATCTGGTGCGTTCCTAAATACGCCAACCCTACAGGCATTTCCTATTCGGACGAAGTGGTTAAAAGATTCGCCGCTTTAAAGCCTGCGGCAGAAGACTTCAGAATTTACTGGGACAACGCTTACAATATTCATCACTTATATGACGATAATCAGGATGAAATCCTTGAAATATATGCCGAATGCTGTAAAAACGGCAATGACGACATGGTTTACAAGTTCTGTTCGACATCCAAGATTACCTTCCCCGGAAGCGGTATAGCAGCATTGGGTACATCCAAGAAGAATATTGATTTTATAAAGAGCGTAATCACTATTCAGACAATCGGTCATGATAAGCTCAATCAGTTAAGACATGTAAGATATTTCAAGAATTTTGACGGAATGAAGAAGCATATGAAGAAACATGCCGAGATTTTACGTCCGAAATTTGAAATGGTACATGAAAAGCTTGAAAAAGAACTCGGCGGCCTTGGAATCGGTTCCTGGACCAATCCTCACGGAGGATATTTTGTATCGTTTAACTCGCTTGACGGCTGTGCTAAAGAAATCGTTAAGCTTTGCAAAGAAGCGGGCGTTACGATGACGGGAGCGGGAGCTACATATCCGTATAAAAAAGATCCGTTTGATTCGAATATAAGAATCGCACCTACATATCCGCCTATTGATGAACTTGAACAGGCAATTGATATATTTATACTTGTAGTAAAACTTGTAAGCGTAAGAAAATATCTTGATGAGATAAACTAATAATTTAAAAAAGCCAAACAGGGACGGTTCTAAAATGGCCCAAAAAGCCAAAACGGAACCGTCCCTTATTGGTTCATTCGGATGACTTTGATGGTCAATAATTTATGATTTACATAAGTGATTTTCATAAATGAAATTAAGTGTTATTTAATTAACATAAAAATCCTTATTTGTCCTTTTTGCTATATATAGTTAAAAATCTTTTATATGATTCTACATATAGAAACTATGTTTTTAAGTGCCTAAAAATAGGCAATTTTTCAAAATAAATTCCATTTTTTAATTGCTTTTTTGACCTGTTTTTAATATAATAACTTATGCAGTCAACGATTAACATAATTAGTTGACTCCTCTTACTAATTTGGGGTTTGGAAGGTATTATGGAAAAGCAGATTCAGCTGTTTATAGATTACATACATAATAAGAAAAAAACGTCCAATAATACTGAGATGTCATATAAGAGGGATTTACTTAAGGTTGTTTCCTATTTAAAAGATAATGGTATCAATAAATGGGAAGATGTTAAGTACGAAGATCTCAAAGCATATATTGATTCGATGTTTGAAGAGAACTTCGCAAATGCCTCTATTTCCAGAAGTGTTGCTTCCATAAAAGCTTTATTTGCGTTCTTACAATATTCTAAAGTCATCACTGATGACGCAGCCAAAGATTTAAAGGCTCCCAAAATCGAAAAGAAAATGCCCAGCATTTTATCAAAGAATGAAGTAACCCTGCTTCTCGAACAGCCTTCGGGTAAAACACCCAAGCAAATTAGAGACAAGGCTATGCTTGAACTTTTATATGCAACGGGTATCAGAGTCAGCGAACTGATTTCTCTCGAAAATTCCGACATAAATCTTAATATGGATTTTATTAAAATCCGTGATTTGAAAAAAGAAAGGCTTATTCCGTTCGGAACCAAAGCCCATAATGCCATGACCGAATATATTTTAAATTCGAGAGACGTTCTGCTTGAAAACAACGAATCCAAATATTTCTTCGTTAACTGTTCGGGTTCACAGATGTCCAGACAGGGATTCTGGAAACTGATTAAGAGTTATACGAAAATGGCAGGCATTGATGCCGATATTACACCTCATACATTAAGACATTCGTTTGCCGCACATCTTGTGGAGAACGGAGCGGAGCTTAAAGCCGTTCAGGAAATGCTCGGACATTCCGATATTTCAACCACTCAGATTTATCTTAACAATACACAGAATCATTTAAGAGATGTGTATGACAAGACTCATCCGAGAAGCTGATCCATGAAAAATAAAAAGATTTGGAAGTTTTTCCAAATCTTTTCATTTATTTTTAATTGTTTGAATCTTTTATGATATTTGAATTATTAATAATTCTTTTATTAAATCTTGGTGAAATTAATCTTTCTTTCTTTAAAATCCGCTATACACTCAAAACCGATTCCTTTTAATATGTCATAAGCTTCATTAATGCCGTATGCAACATCTTCCGGTTTATGAGCATCTGAGCCGAAAGTTATTATTTCTCCGCCACATTCCTTGTAAAACTTAAGAATTTCCTCACTTGGATTGAACATATTATAGCCTTTTCTTCTTAAGCCTCCGGAATTGATTTCAATTCCTTTTCCGTCTGTGATGAGTATTTTGAATATTGCTTCTAAGATTTCTTTATAATTTTTGATGCTTCGTTCTTCATCGGTGGTAGTGGTGTATCTTAAGCAGTAATCTATATGACCGTATACGTCGAAATCCTTAAATTCGCTTACGTTTTTAAGTATTTCATTATAATAAAGCTTTACGCCGTCCACGGGATTGTTAAATTCTTCCCAGTATGTGTGAAGATAAGGGTCTAATCCGTCAGCGGTATGAGATGATAAAATAATGAAATCGTAAGGATATTCTTTTACGATATCTTTGCACAGATCGTATATTTTAGGATATATACCGAGTTCCATACCAACTCTGACTTTAATTCTAGACTGAATTGAGTCGTCGCTTCTTATTTTAATTGCTGCTTCGTTATAGCTTTTGGTATCAAGATCAAATATTGCATCCTCGCCTTCCTGATAGCAGGGGAACAAAGGATCGTAGTGGTCTGTAAGGCATATAATATCAAGGCCCTTTGAAACGGCAGAATCAATT
>CACWZK010000015.1:25165-41534 GCA_902765365.1 uncultured Lachnospiraceae bacterium | reverse complement strand
ATTACCGGTTGACATGGGAACCGTCATACAGCCTAAATTTTCAGCGCCGTAATGAAGGCCCAAACCGCCTGTGAAAAGACCGTAGCCGTATGCAACCTGAATCATATCCTCTTTAGTTACGCCACACATTACGAGGTCTCTGGCAACGCATTCCTGCCATGCTTCGATATCTCTTCTTGTATAAGCAACAACAGTAGCCTTACCTGTGGTACCGCTAGATGCATGTACGCGGACAATCTGCGACTTGGGAACGGCAAGAAGTCCGAAAGGATAATTGTCTCTTAAGTCATTCTTGGTTGTAAAAGGAAGTTTGGTAATATCTTCGATACCGTTAATATCACCGGGTTCAAGACCGATTTCCTGCATCTTTTTACGATAAAATTCAACATTGTGATAAACGTTTGAGACGAGTTTTTTAAGTCTCGCACCCTGCATGTTGGCCATCTCGTCACGGCTCATGCATTCTTTTGCTTCATTCCAAATCATACTTTTTTCCTCATTTTTCCGGAATAATTTGTTTACGCATCCTTTACAGGTTTCACACCCTGTAAAATATAAAAATCTTCCTTTTTTTACAAATTATAGGTTGTAGCCAGCTTCAAATGCGGCTTTATTGATATCGATGGTCTTTGCGGGAACGGTCTTTTCGATAACCTTTAACCATTCATCCTTCTCAAAATCCATATGCTTTGCTGCAATACCTACGATGATAGTGTTGAATACTCTTGCATTACCGATCTTTTTAGCCTCAGCCATTGCATCGATATCAATTACTTTGTATTTTTTCTTTAAATCTTCGATGATGTTCTCGGGATATTCTGCTGCCCCGGTAAGAACGGTCATGGGATCGATTCTCTGATCGTTTACTATAAGTACACCGTCTTTTTTAAGGAAATGAGCATAACGTAATGCTTCAAGTCTCTCAAATGCGATAAGAACGTCTGCGCAACCTTCTTCAACGATAGGCTCATAAACCTTTTCACCGTAACGAACGAAAGTAACTACGGAACCGCCACGCTGTGCCATACCGTGAACTTCTGAAAGCTTAACATCATATCCTGCGTCTGTGATGACACCGCCTAATATTCTACTGGTAAGCAAAGTACCCTGACCGCCTACACCTACTATCATAATACTCTTTGTTTCCATGCTTACACCTCTCTTGTCTCGATTGCACCGAATTTACATCTTGATGCGCAAAGTCCGCAGCCGTTACACATTGTATCGTCAATCTTGATTGTACCGTCAGCATTTTTGCTCATAGCGGGACAACCGGGCTTTAAGCATACGCCGCATTTCTTGCACTTGTCGGGAATCGCGTAACATTTTTTATGAGATATATTTGTTTTAAGAAGTGCACAGGGAGCCTGAGAAATAATAACAGATACCGCATCTCTTGCAACTTCTTCTTTGATTGTTGCTTTAAGTTTCTCTGTATCAAAAGCATTTACAACCGATACATGCTCTACACCGAGCGCATGACAGAGGTCGATTAAATCAACTGCATATGTTGCTTCACCGCTTAATGTCTTGCCTGTAGCTGCATGATCCTGGTGACCTGTCATACCTGTGGTTGAGTTATCTACGATGATAACAGTACCTGTTGCCTTGTTGTATACCATGTTAAGAAGTGAGTTGATACCTGTATGAAGGAATGTCGAATCACCGATAACAGCAACCCAGTTCTTGATATAATCTTTGCCTTTGGCTTTTTCCATACCGTGAAGAGTTGATATGGATGAACCCATACAAACGGTCGTATCGATTACGTTAAGGGGTGCTACAGCGCCCAAAGTGTAACAGCCGATATCTCCGGCCGCATGAAGTTTAAGCTCGTTTAAAACGGTAAATGTGCTTCTGTGAGGACATCCGGGGCAGAGAATGGGAGGTCTTGCGGGAACCTTTGCGGGCTCGTCTGTATTAACCTCTTCTCCTAAAACAGCCTTTCTAAGCATATTGGCTGAATACTCGCCCTGAACAGTAAGGATATCTTTGCCGTGGCACTTAATGCCCCAGGACTTAACCTGCTCTTCAATAAGTGGCTCGAGTTCTTCTATTACGTAAAGTGTATCTACCTTTGATGCGAAATCTTCGATAAGCTTCTGAGGAAGAGGATGAACCAGACCAAGCTTAAGTACAGAGGCGTTGGGAATCGCTTCTTTTACGTACTGATAAGGAATACCGGATGTGATTACACCGATCTTGGTATCGTTCATTTCAACCTTGTTGATGGGAAGGCTGCAGGCATCTGCTGCCATATCTTTTAGACGCTTCTCTACGAATACGTGTCTGCCCTTAGCCATTGCAGGCATCATAACGTTCTTGGGAACGCATCTTTCGTAAGGCTTGTCTTCCACTTCTACTCTGTCGCAAAGTTCAACTACGCCCTGGCTGTGAGCAAGACGTGTGGTTGTTCTGATCATAATCGGACAGTCATATTTTTCCGATAATTCAAATGCGAGTTTGGTGAATTCTTTGGCTTCGGAAGAATCCGAAGGTTCAAGAACGGGAACCTGTGCTACTCTGGCAACACATCTCGAGTCCTGTTCGTTCTGTGATGAGTAAAGACCGGGGTCGTCGGCAGCAACAAGTACCAATCCGCCGTTAACTCCGATGTAAGATACTGTGTAAAGAGGGTCTGATGCAACGTTTACACCGACCATTTTCATTGAGCAGAGTGCTCTTGCACCGCTCATGGAAGCACCGATTGCAACTTCCATTGCCACCTTCTCGTTAGGTGACCATTCTGCGTATATTTCAGGATATTTGACTATGTTTTCGCTTATTTCGGTACTGGGTGTGCCGGGATAAGCTGAAGACACTTTGACGCCTGCTTCATATGCACCGCGGGCGATAGCCTCGTTTCCGAGCATAATCTTTTTTTCCATTTTTATTCCTCCGTTAAATTGCCGTACTAAACTATTATTATATACTTATTTTTATAGTAATTCAATGATAAAAGAATGCCCAAAAAGTGAAAAAAGAGTGCCTAACCGTGAAGGTGTCCGGAACAAAAAAAGGTGCCCGGCTCCGTTAGTTGCCTGGCACACTGTTCTTTTTATTCAAGCTGAGTGAAACTGTAAGCCGGGTTCTGTCTTGGACGATCATCTATCTAGAATCCGTGTCGCCACGAATTTCAAGCAACCTACCTGAGCCAAGCCGGGCAAACTTATAAGCTCAATTTGGTCTTGCTTCGGATGGGGTTTACACAGCCTTACCCGTTACCGGATAAGCGGTGGTCTCTTACACCGCCTTTTCACCCTTACCGCTTGCGCGGCGGTTATTTTCTGTTGCACTTTCCTGAGAGTCACCTCTACCGGACGTTATCCGGCATCCTGCCCTGCGAAGCCCGGACTTTCCTCACCTCCGAATGGAGCCGCGATCGCCCGTTTCACTCAAATAATGATTATAATAAGATTCTTTTAAAAAATCAAATTATTGGATTTCGAGATTTATTTCTTTTTGAATAGTTTTAAAAGTAAACTATGAATTCTTTTGCCGATAAGGAAATAATATACTCCTCCTACCACGAATGTGCAGAAAGCATATAAAACCATAGTTTTTCCACTAACAAGATTAAGTCCTGTATAATGTGCGATGATAAAGAAAAGCAATAGCATAGGTAATTGGATAAGATATATGTCCAGAGTTGCTTCTCCGACTTTGCTAATTGCGTTCGTTACAAAAGAAATAAACTTCGGAGCTTCATTCTCTTCTTTTGTCTTCGCTTTAAACAATCCGGTAATGATTATTCCAATCAAAAGCCCGCCGAAGAAATGAATATAACCTCTCGCGATTCTTGTCGAAAGGAAAGGAATAACGGAAAACTCCGTTACATGTGTGATAACAACACCTGCAATCATCGGAATCGAAAGCATAATTCCTGCGGGGATTTTGGTAATCTTGGATAAAAATACAAAGATGTACATAAGAATATAGCAAAGAAGAAGCACGCTTACGTACCAGCATATCGGATTAATCTCGAAGTCTTTTGTAATGCTCCAGCTTCCGAGGCCGAGCGCCGTCACGATGCTTCCGAAAACATTGATATCAGTGGGATATCTTAACGTACCGTTGCAGAGTCTTACATAAAAGAAAAGCGCTATATCATAAAAGATTGTCGCTGCAATCATGCTCGGCAATAAACGTATAAGTCTTTTACCGAAGAATACCGGAAATGACATTTTATCCCGGATCTTTGCCACATAAGGAACCATGAAGAATCCTGACATTAAGAAGAAAACTTCCACGATATAGCCGAAGTAAAACTTACCGCCATAAAAGTTTATTCCACGATAAAAGAATGTCCCTGTCAGCTGCTGATAGTGATGGAACAAAACGCATGCGGTTAAAACTACTCTTAAAATATCGGGTAATATCTTTCTTGATTCTTTCAATGTTCTCTCGCTTTATTTCATTAAAAAGTTAGCCGTAAGCCTTTTAAGTTTACATAACTTGCATAGTCTATGCTTTTTTACTTTACTTCATACACCCAGATTCCGTACGAATCCGCATCTTTTATGAAAGGTGTATCTGATATGCTTGTTAATCCAAGGGAATCTGCATTGGCTATTTTTACAGCTGAGAATATATACTCTCCGCCCATCTCTTTTAATTTGGCTGTATTAATATCAATATTTATCTCGGTATTCTCGCCGCGATATATGTCAAATCTGTTGCCCAGATCCGCCGTATACACGAAACATCTGTTGCCCCAGTTGTCAAAATATCCTTTGTTACTCTCATTCTTGTCGAGTTCTTTTTCGATAATCTCCCTGAATCTGTGCTTATATTCAAGAGGATAATCGGTCGAATATCCGTCCACTGTATAAAATCCGTTAAATAGCGCTACAGCGGGATCTACGCCTATGGAAGCCACTCTGTAGGTACTCTTATCCCTTCCTATCGCCTCATCTATCTCAGCATAAAGGTCCTCGGCATAATATTTTCTCCAGCTTTCCACATGGTACGTGTCGGGGAAAAACATGAGCCTGATATTGTGATAAAAGGGACTCGAAAGATACACGTTTCTCGCATAAATCAATACAAGCGTAAATATCACGACACAAGGCAATAAAGCGATGAAACGCATCTTTTTAAATATAAATTCAACGATAAATACTTCCGCAATATCCCAAAGAATCGCTATTTCAAGGATAAGAACAGCCATCCAGCAGGCCGGCATTATCCAGTAAATTCTGTTGGCCTGGAAAGTCTTAAAAATACCGCCTAAATTCTGTCTTAGGCCCACGATAAAAGCATTACAGTAAAAGCATGTGAACAGCGCATTCAAAACGTTCGCACCATAAAAGATACAAAGCAGTTTATACTTCGTATTTATCTTAAGCACATTGTCGATTTGTGCTTTCGCCATAAAATGCACGAGGATGGGCACACCTATTAAAAGAACAATCGCGGAAAGTGCAATCACTTTACTGCAGCACTCCGAATGGCTGCCACCGATATACATCATCTCTTTAAAAAGCGCCCATATATTATCATACGAATTTAAGATTAACTCTTCTCTGTGTGAAACAACCTTTGCAGGTCCTACCGTACTTTTTATGAGATCCCATGATGTGAAAATCTGTATCGCAATCAAAATAATATCCGCGACTACCAGATTGCCGATATATACGTTGTGCTTCTTATCAAATATTGAAAAGCCGATGATAGCAAGGGTTAAAAAACCTATGGACATAAAGCCTGCCCATGCAAGCGTGGTTCCGAAGGCATAGTAAATCAAAATGAGAAAATACAGCCAGTATTTTTCCTGATGTACTTTGCCCAGTTTTATGAGCAGATAGATTAAAAGAGGGAATCCCACGATGTTAAGTCCGAACATCGATTTGAAGGGAAGATATGAGAAAAGACACGCAGCCGCGAAGGATGCGAAAGCGTTGTCGGATATTTCTTTTCCTAAAAGATAAACTCCGGTATATCCGGTAAAAACAACGATTGTAAGCATAATCGCGAATGCCGCGTACGGAGCAAAAGTCTTGTATAAAAATATTCCCCAGAAGGTGGAAATCGTAATTGTATATCTGTTCTGCCCACCCATGAATTCGGGTATAAAACTTCCGTTATTCCCAAAGTTTTTGGCATAGAGCATATACTTAAAGATTCCGTCGTCAAGCTCGTCGTGAATCATAAAAAACGCATTTTCACGAAGCACGTAATAAGGAATGAGGAATACCAGTACAACCAGTATTCCTGCAATAAACCATATCGGCCATTTATATTTGTCGTATTTAAGTTTAAGTTCCTTATATTTGCTGTTCATCTCTTTTATACGTTAAAGCATGAGCCTCCGACGAATTCTCTTACAATCGAGTTCTTGGGAAGATTTGTGGTATCCATGCAGAGGAAGTATTCGAGGAGTTTAAGTAATCTCTTGGCTTCGAAATACTCGGGATCTTCGGGTGTTACCTGATAAAGAATCGGTTCCGCAATGGCTTTTAAAGCAGCAATTTCATATATCTGAGCCGAATTGAACATAGCGTCCGCAGTTTCCTGGAACGGGAAAATGTTCTCTTCCTCGCCTCTTCTTACGGAAGGCCACATACCGATAGTTCTTTTGGCAGATGCTCCTCTGGTCCTGTAGTCTCTTACCATACGTCTTAAAAGTCTTGCGTCCGTGGTAGGAATACAGTTGTGCTCATCGATATTAAGAACTGTAAGTGCCGAAATATAAATCTTATATTTACTCTCAACAGGAAGAGTCTCGCTCATCTTGTCGTTAAGAGCATGAATGCCTTCGATTACAAGCACATCCTCAGGACCAAGCTGTTTGAAGTTACCCTTATACTCTCTTGCACCAATCTTAAAATTGAATGTCGGAATTTCCACTCTCTTGCCTGCAAGAAGTTTGTTCATGTCATCGTTAAAGAGTTTAACATCGATTGCTTCAAGACATTCAAAATTGTAATTGCCGTTTTCGTCAAGCGGAGTATCCGCTCTGTTTACAAAATAGTCATCCACTGCGATGGGATGAGGCTTAAGTCCAAGGGTACGAAGCTGTACGGATAATCTGTGTGAAAAGCTTGTCTTACCCGATGAGGAAGGACCTGCAATCATGATAAACTTAACGCCTTTTCTTGCAGCAATATCCTTGGCGATTTCACTGATTCTTCTTTCCTGCAAAGCTTCCTGAACGAGCACCATATCGTCAATATCGCCGGAGCAGATGCAGTCATTTAAATCACCAACTGTATCGATACCGAGCATATCTCCCCACCTTGTAGCGGTCATCATCGTATCGAATACCTTCTCAAGCGGTACAAATTCTTCAAGCACATCGGGAGCTTTTCTTCTCGGGAGATTCAAAATAAAACCTTCCTTGTATTTGAGAACTTCGAAAAGTCTTACATATCCGCAGTTTGGAAGCATATATCCGTAATAATAATCAAAATAGCCGTCAAGTTCGTATAAATTTATAACAGAACTCTTTCTGTATTTGATAAGCTTAAGTTTATCTTCCATTCCCTGTGCGGCAAAAATCTTACCTGCTTCCTCAACGGGCTTGGTTGTTTTTAAAATCGGAGTTTTATTGTCGGAAAGCTCGCGCATTCTCTTCTCAAGTTTTTTCGCAAGAGCGGCTGTTACCTTAAAATCTCCGTCGCATGAGAAGAAATAACCGGTATTAACCGAAAACTCGAGCTTAATCTTTGTTATCTTATCTTCGCCGATAACATCACTGCAAGCCTTCATGAACATAAGAACCGCCGTTCTTTTAAATGTTCTGTATCCTGTGCCGTCCTTTACGTCAAGAAACTCAAGATTTCCGTCCGAATCGAGTGTTTTGGCAAGTTCTTTCATTTTGCCGTTGAAAATCGCAATTGCGATATCAGAGGTAAAATTATCCTTAAAATCCTCTGCTATCACCTCGAATGTCGTACCTTCGGGATATTTTTTTGTTTTCTTACCAACCTTTACTTTGTAAGTATTCATACGTAACCTCTCAATATGTTTTATGTAAACTAATCTTTTAAAATATCTTTATTACTCATAAAAGAAAAGCAATTTTATGTTAACCGTTATAGAATTATGTTAACAAATACACATTATGTTAACCTATTTTATAATTTTAACTCTTTTATATTCTCTATAAATACAAGTTCCATGCCCTCCGCATTCTGAATGCTCTTTTTGCATGATGCGGGAAGAATGCACTTTTTAAAGCCTAATTTCTTGGCTTCGTTTACTCTGGCATCAGCCTGTGCTATCGCCCTTACTTCACCTGACAAACCGACTTCACCGAATACTGCGATGTCTTCTTTGACGGGCTTGTTGTGAAAACTCGAAAGGATTGCCATTACAAGTCCCAAATCAACGGCAGGCTCCGATACTTTGATACCGCCCGCAACATTTATATATGCGTCGCAGTTTCCAAACGGCAGTCCCATCTTCTTTTCAAGAACTGCCATTAAAAGATTAACTCTGTTTAAATCCACACCGTCAGACTGGCGCCTTGGAATACCGAAATTCGTCGTGGTAATAAGTGCCTGAATCTCTATAAAGATCGGTCTCGTGCCTTCCATCGAGCAGGAAACCACATTCCCCGATGAACCTACGGGTCTGCCGGAGAGCATAAACTCCGAAGGATTCGCAACCTCCACGAGTCCCTGGTTTCTCATCTCAAATACGCCGATCTCGTTGGTCGAACCGAAACGGTTTTTAACACCTCGTAAAATACGGTAGGAAGCATGTCTGTCGCCTTCGAAATAAAGCACGGTATCAACCATATGCTCGAGCATTTTGGGTCCTGCCACGTTTCCGTCCTTGGTCACGTGTCCGACGATAAAAATTGAAACACCCAGGCCTTTGGCGAGTCTCATCAAAACTCCCGTAGCTTCCCTTACCTGTGATACGCTGCCCGGAGCCGATGCCACATCCTCGAGAAACATAGTCTGTATGGAATCGATTACAACCACTTCGGGTTTGGTCTCTTCGATAACTTCTTTGATATCGTCGAGGCAGGTTTCGCAATAGAGTTTTACATTATCTTTAAACTCACCTATTCTGTCGGCGCGTAATTTAATCTGAGCGGCCGATTCCTCGCCCGAAACATACAATATATTTTTTCCTGAATCTCCGAGAGATTTGCAGACCTGCAAAAGAAGCGTCGATTTACCGATTCCGGGATCGCCGCCTATTAGAGTTAAAGAGCCCCAAACGATACCACCGCCCAGGACTCTGTCAAGTTCACCGATATTTGTTTTTATTTTGTCTTCTTTTTTTATCTCGACTTTGGAGACAGGGATTATGGCGGTTTTTTCCGATGTGCTTCTCTTCGTTGAAGGCGAACCCTTTACGGACTGCTTGTTGTCAAGTCCCTCCTTAAAAGTGTTCCAAGCCTTGCATCCGGGACACTGCCCCATCCACTTCGGCGATTCGTAACCGCATTCCGTACAAAAGAAAACAGTTTTCACTTTATCTTTTGACATAAACCCTCTATTTGACTATTTTTATGTCTTTTACTTCTCCTTTTGAAAGTTCAACAGAAAAACTTACCTTACCGGAGCCGTTTGACTTCATCTTGCCGATTGATTTTCCGTCAATTGAAATATCATATTCGGTGTTTTCTTCAAGCCCAACGGTAATTTGTGAATCCTTGTCAGATTCTACTTTAAAAAACAAACCGTTATCGTTTTCTTCAAAATCAGTAACATTGGTACCCGGAACCGACTCAAAAAGGAATAAACCGTTCTTTTCGAGTTTAGTCATTGTATTGTAAGTCTTGATTTTGTACAGATCGCCGCAGTGAGGAAAATCCTCTTTTTTCTGCTTTTCGGGAAGTTCATAGTTACCAAATGCGAGTTTCCCGTTTTCCGAAGTACTGATGATATCCATTTAAATACCCCCATTTAATATTTGTTAATGTCCCCTCTATCCGATTTTTCTAGCATAAACGCCGGGGCAAAAAATTGTTATTTCGGATGATTTAATTATACCTTATAGCAGACTTAATTTCTATAAAATTTTTAGTGAAAATTCACCTTTCCCTTGTTAAAGGAAACTTTGACAGTATCGCCCTCTTCGATGTTTCCCGAGAGGATTTCGCTGGCTAAAGGATCCTCGATATCAACCATAACTCCACGTCTTAAAGGTCTTGCTCCCATCAAAGGATTGGAGAACTTATCGACGATATGATTTCTTAAAGCAACCGTAAATTTAAGGTCGATATTCATCTGCTCTTTGGCGCGCTTTGCAAGATTGGATAAAAGAAGCGAGGTAATGTCTTCGAGTTCCTTTCTGTCAAGCTTGTGGAATACGATAAAATCATCGATTCTGTTGATAAACTCGGGCTTAAAGAGCTGTTTTACCTCTTCCATTACGTTGGATTTCATCTTTTCGTAATTCTGCTCTTTGGTTTCTTTGTTACCGAAGCCTAAATTCTTGGGCTCGGTGATTCTCTTTGCACCGACGTTTGATGTCATTATGATGATTGTATTCTTAAAGTTGATTTTTCTTCCCTGAGAATCGGTTACCTGGCCGTCGTCAAGAATCTGCAAAAGCACGTTAAAAACATCCGGATGAGCCTTTTCGATTTCATCAAAAAGAACTACCGAATAAGGATTTTTTCTGACTCTCTCCGAGAGCTGTCCGCCATCGTCAAAGCCTACATATCCGGGAGGCGAACCGAGTATCTTCGATACCGAATGTGCTTCCATATATTCCGACATGTCGACTCTGATAAGCGCATCTTCGGAGCCGAAAACCGCTTCTGCCAGAGCCTTTGAAAGTTCCGTCTTTCCTACACCGGTCGGTCCTAAAAATACAAAGCTTCCGATGGGACGCTTAGGGTCCGACAAACCGATACGGCCTCTTCTTATGGCTTTGCTTACGGCTTCAACCGCTTCGTTCTGGCCGATTATACGTTTATGAAGATTCTTTTCAAGTCCGATAAGTCTGTCGGATTCTTTTTTGGAAAGTTCCGAAACAGGGACTTTACTCCATCTTGAGATAACCTTTTCAACCTCATCGACGGTAACTGTCTTCTCACTCTTCTTTTTCTTTCTTTTCTCTGCCGCTTCGGTCTTTCTTAATGTCTCAAACAGGACATCCTGTTCTTTCTTGGCCTCTCCGGCTTTTTCGAATTCGCCGTTTTCGATGGACTCTTTCATGATGCGGTCGCACTCAAAGATTTTTTCTCTCAAGTTGCGGATTTTATCCGAAGGTTTATAGCCTGTAAGGGATACAAGCGCAGCTGCCTCATCCATTACGTCGATTGCCTTGTCCGGAAGATTTCTCTCGGTAATATATCTGTCCGAGAGATTTACGCAGGCTTCAATGGCCTCTTTATCGTATACGACATTGTGATGCTCTTCGTATTTATGCTTTATTCCTAAAAGAATCTTAAGAGTATCTTCCTTTGTAGGCTGTGCTACGGCTATGGGCTGGAATCTTCTCTCAAGCGCTGCATCCTTTTCAAAATATTTTCTGAATTCTTCTTCGGTGGTTGCACCGATTAACTGGATTTCGCCTCTGGACAATGCGGGCTTTAAAATGTTCGAAGCATCAAGCGTTCCCTTTGCTCCGCCTGCACCAATCAGAGTGTGTATTTCGTCCATAAAAAGGATTATATTGCCGTCTTCCGATACTTCTTCGATAACGGCCTTTAATCTCTTTTCAAACTCACCACGATACTGTGTGCCAGCCACAAGCGATGACATGTCAAGAGAAAGGATTCTCTTGTCTTTTATGATATCAGGTACACTGCCGTCTGCCATTCTCTGGGCAAGTCCTTCTACGATCGCGGTTTTGCCGACACCCGGCTGACCCACGAGACAGGGATTATTCTTGCTTCTTCTTGCCAGTACCTGAATAATACGCATAATCTCATCATCTCTTCCGATGACGGGATCAAGTTCGCCGTTTGCTGCCATCTCGGTAATATCTTTGGTATAATCCTCGAGAGAAAATCTCTGCGGACCTTCGCCCATCGGATTTTCTTCGGCTCTTACATATTCGTCGGGAATATAGCCCTCATCGTCAAATCCGAAGTTGGCCGCTATTTCTTCAGCTATCTTTCCGATCGGAGTACCCGTATCTTTTAAAATATATAAAAGAAGGTTGTAGGCAAGGCATTTTTCCTCGGTCACAATGGAATAAAGGATATGCTCGGTTCCGACAAGATCCGAACCTGTATCCGATGCAACTTTTTCAGCAATGTCGAGTATCTTTTTGACCTGAGGCGTATAGTCAAGTTTGCCCTTTACAACCACTTTTCTTAAGGCCTCACTCCTGGAATCAAAGCATTTCTTAATGGCCGCGGGAGTAACACCGTGGCTCTCCAAGATGCTTCCTGCGAGGGATTCCCTGCATTTTGCAAGACCGTATAAAAGATGCTGTGTGTCAAGTGCACTCGCACCGAGAGTCTTTCCTATCTGATTGGCGTATTTAAGTACCTGTTTGCTCTGTTCGTTTAATTCCATAAATTTTACCCTTATAAAGAAGCCTCTGTTATTTCTAACAGAGGCTTAATATTTATTAGATATCAATGAAGTCTATGTCGTCGTCATCATCCACGTCGTCATAATATTCATCATCCTCGGCTTCATCATCAACCTCGGTAGTAAAGTAATTTAAGAACTTGTCTTTGGCTCTGGCCGCTTTACTCTGCTTGGGTTCTTTTTCAGCTTTGGCTGATGCTCTTTCTTCTCTGGAAGAACGTCCTCTGGAATTCTCTATTGAAGAAACGGGGATTTCGTCTTCATCTTCTTCATCTTCATAATCATCATAATCATAATCGTCGTCATTCTCAACGCCTCTGGAAAGCTTCAGTGCCATGAAGAATACTGCTGCAAGAAGGATGATTATTACAATGATAAGAACTATAAGTATTACCTTAAGATTGATTCCGAATATTGTTGCTCCCGAATCTTTATCTTTCTTTTTGCTTGCCGTATCTAAAAGTCCGTCATATGCAACGTATGTGCTGTTCTTTTCATCGAGAACATACCATCCGGTAATTTCTCTTTCATTCATACCGTAGATGATATAGAAATCACCTTTGTGCCATACCTTTTCACCTGTCTCAAGTTTAACTTCCTCGAAACCGTCGGGAAGATTTTCGGGTGAATCGAAAGGCTGAAGAGGTGTGATTCCTTTCTTAACTTCAGCGGGCTCTTCGGGTTCGGTTTTCTCGGTATTCTCTACAGGTTCGTCTGTACCTGTTTCGGTAGTACCGGGATCCTCAGTTGTTGTAGTTGTTGTATCGGGATTCTCTGTAGTTGTAGAATCGATATTTGTTTCAGCCGGTGTATTGGTAGGCTTTGTGAATGTAAGAAGGTCGCTTCTTATAAAACCTGTCTTGTTTGCACCGTCTGCGGTAAACGAAACTTTGTACCACTTGTATCCGTCGGAAGCTGTTGCTTCGCCTGTAACGGTCACTTCGGTATTCTTCTGTGCCTTTGCGATAAGGTCTGAAGAAGCTGAAGCCTGTGAACGGATATTAACCACATCACCTGCGATATAAGCGGGCTTTGCATCCACATTTGTCACATTGGTTGTAGTTGTGGTAGTGGTTGTGGTTGTGGTAGTTGTATTTGTGTTAGTGTTAGTGTTTGTATTTGTATTGGTGTTAGTGTTGGTATTTGTGTTGGTATTTGTATTGGTATTTGCTGCATCACCCTTGGTAATGAAGTCCGCTCTTACATAACCTGTAGTTCCCGTTGCAGTGGTAATCTTATACCATAAAACATTCTGAGCATTGGTCTTCTCTTCGATAATGGTAACTTTGTCACCGGAATTTACTTTTCCGAGAGAAGTACTGGTTGCATCTGCTTCGGAGCGGATATTTACGTTGGTATCATTTACCGTACCGGGTGTATCTGCCTTTGCCGTAATGGGTAAAAGGAAAAGGCAAACTAAAAGAACCGCAAACGCCGAAATCCCATTTTTCCACATATTTTTTCTATTAATTAATTTCATCTGTTAATCACCTCGTAAATGTATTTACACAACTATAAAATATACATTTTTTTGCCTGAAACGTCAAGTCTGCCCCTACGCTTCGTCAATCGCCTTGCCTATGTCGTGACGCATGTATTTGTTGTCAAAATCAACCCATTCGGTTGCTTCATAGGCTTTCTTTCTGGCCTCTTTTAAGTCGCTTCCGAGTGCGGTGATGCCAAGTACTCTTCCTCCGTTTGTAACCACCTTGCCGTCGACGATTTTGCTTCCCGCATGGAAGCAGAAGTAATCTTCCTTGCCTTCGAAATTCTCAAGGCCTTTTATTTCTTTTCCTTTTTCGTAAGCTACGGGATATCCGTCGCTCGCAAGTACAACGCATACGGCTGCATTGTCTTCAAATTCAAGATTAATCTTGTCAAGTCTTCCTTCGATGCAGGCTTCGAATACGTCCACAATATCATTCTTCATTCTGGGAAGAACAACCTGTGTTTCGGGATCGCCGAATCTTGCATTGTATTCAAGAACTCTGGGTCCTTCTGAGGTTAACATAAGTCCGAAGAAGATTACTCCCTTGAACTCTCTGCCCTCTGATTTCATGGCATCAACAGTTGCCTGATAGATGTATTTCTTACAGAAATCATCCACTCTCTCGGTATAGAAAGGTGAAGGAGAAAATGTTCCCATACCGCCTGTATTTAAGCCTTCGTCATTGTCTTTGGCTCTTTTATGATCCTGAGCGGAAGTCATAATCTTGATTGTCTTTCCGTCGGTAAATGATAATACACTTACTTCCCTTCCTGTGAGGAATTCTTCGATTACCATCTTGTTGCCTGCGGAACCGAATTTCTTGTCATCCATGATTTCATGGATTCCTTCAACGGCTTCATCATAATCCTTGCAGATAAGAACACCTTTTCCGAGTGCAAGACCGTCTGCCTTAAGCACGATGGGGAATTTGCAGTTATCAAGGAATTTAATCGCAGGTTCCGATTCCTCGAATACTTCGTACTTTGCAGTGGGAATATTGTATTTTTTCATCAGATCCTTTGAAAAAGCCTTGCTTCCTTCGAGGATTGCAGCCTTTTTGTTGGGTCCGAATACTTTAAGACCTGCTGTTTCAAGAACATCCACAAGTCCTGCCACAAGGGGATCGTCAGGTCCGACTACAACCATGTCAACCTGCTTTTCCAAAGCATACATTGCTACCTTGTCAAATTCCATTACTCCGATGGGAGCACATTCCGCAAGTTCTGCTATGCCGGCATTACCGGGTACGCAGTAAATTTTATCCACTCTTTCACTCTTAGATATTGCTTTTACGATGGCGTGTTCTCTTCCGCCGCCGCCGACTACAAGTATTTTCATTTTCGCTCCTTTGCAATCAAACCAATACTTTCGGGTAATATAATCCATTCAGCCTGTTCCATGACTCTTCTCTGAAGAATCTCGGGCGTATCGCCGTCTAAAACTTCGACTGCTTTCTGCATAATAATCGGGCCCGTGTCCGTTCCTTCATCCACATAATGAACAGTGGCTCCGGTAATCTTCACGCCTCTTGCAAGAGCCGCTTCGTGTACCTTGAGTCCGTAATATCCCGTTCCGCAAAATGAAGGGATAAGCGAGGGATGAATGTTTATAATTCTTCCTCTGTAAGCTTCGATAACAATCTTCGGAATAACTACAAGGAAGCCTGCAAGCACAACGAGGTCGGGATTAAAATCATTCAATGCATTAAGAAAAGCCTTATTAAATTCTTCCCTGTTTTCAAATGTCTTGGGAGAAACGCAGATTCCCTTTATTCCGGCATTCTTTGCTCTCTCCAAAGCATATGCATTGGGGTTGTTGGAAATAACTCCGACAATCTCGGTATCCTGTAATTTTCCGTTCTTTATGGAATCGATAATAGCCTGAAGATTTGTACCGCCGCCTGATACACAGACAACAATTTTTAACATAATTCAACTCCCTTTTCGCCGTTCTTACATTTACCTACGATATAAGGTTCTTCGCCTGCAGCTTTAATTGCGGCCATTGCCTTGTCTGCATCTGCGGGATCGACTGCAACTACCATTCCGAGACCCATGTTGAAGGTATTGTACATCATCTCTTCAGCGATGTTTCCTTCCTTCTGGATAAGTCCGAAAATAGCAGGTACGGGATATGAATCTTTCTTTACCTCGGCAACAATACCGTCGGGAAGCATTCTGGGAATATTCTCATAGAATCCGCCGCCTGTAATATGGCTGCAGCCCTTTAATACAACGCCCGCATCCTTAACGCTCTTTAAAGCCTTAACGTAAATCCTCGTGGGAACGATAAGTGCCTCGCCGAGTGTGGTACCGAGTTCGTCTCTGTAACGGTTTAAATTGTCTTCGGTCATTCTGAATACTTTTCTTACAAGCGAAAAGCCGTTTGAATGAACACCGCTTGATGCGATACCGATCAGTACATC
>CACWZK010000015.1:0-25143 GCA_902765365.1 uncultured Lachnospiraceae bacterium | reverse complement strand
AGATCGTATTCGTCTTCGGGCATAAGTCCGGGATGTTCAGCTGTTTCACCGCCGATAAGAGCACATCCTGACTGCTTGCAGCCTTCTGCAACACCTTTTACGATGGTAGCAATTTTCTCGGGGATATTTTTGCCGCATGCTATGTAATCAAGGAAAAACAAAGGCTCGCCGCCCGCACATGCAACATCGTTTACACACATTGCTACAGCGTCGATACCGATGGTATCATGCTTGTCGAGAAGAAATGCAAGTTTAACCTTTGTTCCGCATCCGTCTGTACCGGATAAAAGAACAGGGTCATCCATTTCTTTTAATTTGCTCATTGAAAAAGCGCCTGAGAATCCGCCGATTCCTCCAAGTACTTCTTCTCTGAATGTTTCTTTTACAAAACCTTTCATCAGTTCGACAGATTTGTAACCTGCCTCGATGTCAACTCCGGACGATTTGTAATCCATTTTTTTCTCCTTAAAAATAAATATTTTTATCCCTATACGTTATGGTTTTTACTAACCTGATATTAATAATTTTTGTATCCGACTTCCTTAAGTCTCGCATCCTTTTCCTGAACGCTCTTTTTGAGTGATTCGGAATAATCTTTTAATTTCTGTAAAAGTTCTGCATCGGATGTTGCTAAAATCTTAGCCGCAAGAATGCCTGCATTGGCTCCGCCGTTAATTGCAACGGTAGCTACGGGAATACCCGAGGGCATCTGAACGATTGAATAAAGCGAATCTCTTCCTCCGAGGCTTGTTGTATGCATGGGAATTCCTATAACGGGCATGGGGAAGATTGCCGCACACATACCGGGTAAATGTGCCGCCATTCCCGCACCTGCAATAATAACCTTGAATCCTTTGGATTCGGCACTCTTTGCATACTCAAAGAACACATCGGGTTCTCTGTGTGCGGAGATGATTGTCATCTCATAAGATATTCCAAATCTGTCGAGCATTTCTGCTGCTTTGCTCATTACGGGCATATCGGAATCCGAGCCCATTACTATTCCAACCTGTGCCATTTTTATCTCCTTTTTACCACTCGCTGTGAATATCAAACAGCTCGCCGGTACTCTTATTGTTTATCATCATTTCGTCGTTTTTGTATGCCGCTTTAAAACCATATAAGTTTCCGTCAGCATCCGTGAGTGTAATAAATGTATCCAAATCGGTTCTGACAGGTCTTACTATGGTGCCTTTCTTTAAAGTTTTTTCAACATCTGTAGGCTTGTAATCGCTATCAACTTCGTAACCCTTAATATCTGTAGTCGGGGTATACGCATAGTATTTTTCCCATTCATCATATAAAGCGTAATCGAAATATTCGCCAAACTCGAGTTCGCCGTCATCACCAACCCATACAGGGATTGTAGGGAATTCAAAATTATTGCCAAAGAATGTGTTTGCAGCAAGTGTTGTTTCTCGAAGTTCATTGGTATCAAAGTAAATTCCGCCCTGGTAAGCAGCGATTTCTTCGAATTCTTTACCGTTAAACTCATATATCTGCAAATACTCTACACCATCAAAGAAGTAGTTCTGAACATACAGATAATCTTTTCCGTTTTTCCTGATGATATAGATGGTGGGGTCCATAAAGGAACCGTCAATTCTTATATCCTGATAATAATCGGGTGCACCGTACACATATAAATGAGTATATGTATCCGAATAGAACTGATATTCTTCATTCCATTCTTTTTCCCAGCCAAAGCTTAAAGCATATTCTTTATCACCAAGATACATCGGATAGGAAACGCATTTTGAAACATGCATTACATATTCTTCGTCTGCATCTTTAAAATACTCGGAATTAAGATATTCGGGATATTCATCGTAATTGATGAATACTATCTGATGTCCCGAAGCATATGCGGCAAGTGCATAATCGCCGAAGTAAATAGCCACGCCGTCATAGTTTAAGGACCAGTTTGTTCCTTCTCCGTCTATCAGACTGTCAACATAGAGTTTAACATCTTCTTTTAACTCTTCTTCAGTTTCGGAGAAGAAAATTTCTTTGTCATAATTCTCATACAGCTCATCTGTAATGATATCAACAAGTCCGTCTGTCTTTATGACAACATCATTAAAATTAATGGCCTCTCCTGTTTGGGAATTATAGGCGAATCCGCCTTCATAGGCTCCGCCGTGAGCTCCGCCGTAATAAACCGATGCATAGTTTCCTGTGGTGAAAACCTTCTGATCTGCTCTTATAACGCCCTTGTAATCATACTCATAAAAGACAGGACCCCAGTTGAGATCTTCAACATCAGACCACATCTCATCAAAATCGCTCTCAAAACCTTCAAATATTTCGGAGAGCGCTTCTTCGTTGCTTGCGTTTACATCCGACATCTTATTGGCAAGTTCAACATATTCATAATCATTATACTCAGACGAATTAACGTAAATGTTTGTATATCCGGTATCGATTATCTTGATGCTGCTATAGTCATTTTCATCCAGATGTTTATCCTTAACAGTGTAATCATATGCCGAATAAATGGGATATGATCTGTATTCGGGATGGGACTCTGTATTACCCTGATTACCGTTATCATCGGGATTGTCAGGGTTTACTGTATTGTTCTGATCGCCGTTGTTTGCACTGCTTGTATTATCGTTTTCCGAATTGGAATTAACAATGGTTGCAACAGCATCATTGGAATCTTTGTCTCCTGTATTCGTAACACCCGTAGGAAGGCATGCCACCAAACTAAAAATCATGGTTCCGGTAACTAATCCGGCAACAAATTTCTTCATATCATCCTCCATAAAAATGCGGGTTTTCCCTCTTTTTGCAAATTACCCACAGATATAGTTATTTTACTACAAAACAAAGTATTTCTCAACAATAAATCACTTTTAGCAGAAGTCTTATATCATATATACGTAAAAAGAAGAGAAGTTTTTTGGCTTCTCTTCTTAATCGTTTTATTTTGCAAGAATCATCATTATTTTGTTTGACCTTTGTACGAACTTGGTCATCTCATCGGGTGATAAAGGTCCGTGCTGGATTAACGCCAAATCAAAGAGCTGTTCGCAGATAAGATTTACGTTCTCTCCGTCCTTTTCCTCTATCAGAAACTGAACCAGTTTGTTGTTTGCGTTTAAAACAAGTGTAAGGCCTTCCTTGCTGAACTCGTCGATTCCCATTCCGCTTGCATACATACGCATCATTTCCTGCATCTTTCTGGTCTCGCCGGACATGGTCATCATAGCGGAAATATCTTTGTTTTTCAGTTTTTCGAGTTTAACCTTGATATTGTCTTTCTTGACAATTTTCTTGAAGAGTTTGGCAAGTTCTTCTTCGTTTGCCTTAAGTTCCTCTTCCACCTTGGCCGAGTTTTTGGTCTTTAACGCATCGGATAAATCTTCGTCGATTCTCTTAAATATTACGCCTTCATTCTTCATTTCAAGCTGGTTGATGAAAGGCATGTCGATGTTATCCGTTAAACATGGCCACATACTGGCTCTGCTCTACGGGATCGGTTACGAAGTAAATAATCTTTTCCTTCTTTTCGTCTTCCTTAACTTCCTCAGTCTCAGGCTCTACGACTTCTGCTTCTACGGGATTACCCTCTTCGTCCGTTGCTTCTTCGATATCAACAGGCTTTGTCTCAAGGCATTCCGGCAAAGTCATGTATTTTCCTTCAAGATTCTTAAAGAGAATGTAATCATTCATCTTTTCACAGAACTTGTCGTCCTTTAAGCAGCCGTATTTGATGAAAGGTGAAATATCTCCCCAGTATTTCTCGTAGTTTTCCTTGTCTGTCTTGCACATTCCGGAAAGTTTTTCGGCAACCTTTTTTGTGATGTATTCGCTGATTTTGTTAACAAATCCGTCGTTCTGAAGAGCAGAACGTGATACGTTTAAAGGAAGGTCCGGACAGTCAAGCACACCTTTTAAAAGAAGCAGGAATTCGGGAATTACTTCTTTTATGTTGTCTGCGATAAATACCTGATTGTTGTAAAGCTTAATGGTACCTTCGATTGCATCGTACTCCATGTTAATCTTCGGGAAGTAAAGAATTCCCTTTAAGTTAAACGGATAATCCATATTTAAATGAATCCAGAAAAGAGGCTCTTTGTAATCGTTAAATACCTTGCGGTAGAATTTAAGATAGTCTTCTTTTTCGCACTCTGCGGGATTCTTCATCCAGAGAGGATGAGTATCGTTTAAGAGTTCGGGACGCTTTCTAATCTTAATCTTTTCTTCGTCCTCGCCCTCTTTCTTTTCAAGTTCTTCAATAACGATATCACTGTCAAGCTTCTCGCTCTTCTTTATGGTCTGTGTTTCCTTGGTGTCTTCCTTGGTGATATATATTTCGGTAGGCATGAAGGAACAGTATTTTTTGATGATTTCTTTTGCACGGTATTCATTGCAGAATTCCACGCAGTCTTCCATCAGGTAAAGTGTAATCTTTGTTCCGACATCGCTCTTGTCGCAGTCTTCCATCGTAAATTCGGTACCGCCGTCGCATTCCCAGTGAACAGCCTTTGCACCTTCTTTGTAAGAAAGTGTGTCGATGGTAACCTTCTCGGCGACCATGAATGCCGAATAAAATCCGAGGCCGAAATGTCCGATAATCTGATCGTCATTTGCTTTGTCTTTATACTTTTCGATGAAATCGGTTGCACCTGAGAATGCAATCTGATTGATGTATTCTTCAACTTCATCCGCGGTCATGCCGAGACCGTTATCGGTAAATGTGATGGTCTTTTTTTCGGGATTAACACAGACGTCAATTCTTTCCTTAAAACCGTCGGGAAGAGTATATTCTCCCATCATATCGAGCTTTTTAAGCTTTGTGATGGCATCACAGCCGTTTGATATAAGCTCACGCATGAATATATCGTGGTCTGAATAAAGCCACTTTTTGATAATCGGGAAAATGTTTTCCGAATTAATTGATAATGAACCTTTTTTAGCCATTTTACTCACCTCTTTAGAATATATTATGTGTTAAAAACACTTATTTTTATCGTACAGTGATAATTATAAAACCGGGATTTTTAAAAGTCAATAAAAAATTAGCACTCAATTTGCTTGAGTGCTAATAAAATCATTTTCCGTCTATCATTATGTCCGTGTAAATATCGAAAAACGAGTCCGTTTTCATTTCCGCATTGTGAATAATCTTGATGTTTTCCCATTCCTTTTCATTGATATTCGCTATTACGTTGGGCAGGAATTCATTGTATTTTTCTTCGAAAGCCTTTCTTTTGGCTTCGTTTATGATTGCTTCCTTGTTTTCGTTGGTAGCCTTTCTTTCGTATGTGCTGATGCACTTGACTATGTAATATCCGTCCTCGGTTGTGATTACATAGCTTATCTCACCTTCCTCGAGCGCAAATGCCACGTTTTCGTAAGCTTCGGGCATTTCTCCTCTTCTGTAGGTATGGGTACTCTCATCTTCTTCGTTATAAAGAGCACAGAGGCTTTCGAAATCGGACTCGGTAACTGCCTTTTCTCTTATTGCCAGAGCTCTTTCTTTGGCTTCAGCCTTGGCTGCATCGGAATAGTCGGTCAGTCTTCCGTGTGTATCCTCGTGATAAGTCTTTATAAATATCTGCTCAACTGTTATACTTCTGGCATCGTCATCGCTTATTTCAAAATTCACTTCATCAACGATGGAATTGTAGACCTTTTCCGCCAGAGCATACTCGGAATACATCTGATATACCAAATCCTCGTCGGCACCAAGTTCAGCCTTTTCATTCTTTGAAAGCGTCTTCATATATGCCTTGGCCGCTTTTTTAAGAGATTTCTTTTCATCTCCCGAAAGAGTTATCTTCTCTTCCTTGGCCATCAGATTAAGTACTTTGATTCTGGTAACCTTGGCAAGAACCGTTTCCTTAAAAGCATCCTCAATTGTTGTATTGCCTGCGGATGTGGTCCAGATCTGCTCACCGAATGTAGCTTCGTAAGCATTTGCCATGTTGGTAAGGTAAATGTTCATCTCACTGCGGTTACAGCTTAAAGTATTGATTCTGAAAACCTCTCCTTCGGCAAATCCTCCGGTAACTACAACCGTTCTGTCGCATGCTGCCATAAGAACTACTGCAAGAAAAACCGATATTAAAAGTTTAAATCTGTCAAAAAATCTTTTTCGCATTTATTTCCCCTTAGAAAGCTAAATACGCAAAAGGGGAGGCAGTGCCTCCCCGTAATATTAAATCAAAGGATATTTTGCGGTAAGTTCGTCTACGATTGCTCTAGCGTAAGGAATCTTTTCTTCGCCACCCTTAACTATAGCTGCGATAGCGTCTGCAATCTTGTCCATATCTTCGGTATTCATACCGCGGGATGTAACTGCGGGAGTACCAAGTCTTACACCGCTTGTAACGAAAGGCTTCTGGGGATCGTTGGGAACCGTGTTCTTATTGGCGGTAATATGTGCCTCGTCGAGCATCTTCTCAACTTCCTTGCCGGTGTACTTCTCTCCTCTTAAGTCTACAAGCATGAGGTGGTTGTCGGTACCGCCGGAAACGATCTTAACACCTCTGGATAAAAGACCGTTGCAAAGAGCCTGTGCATTGTCGATAATGTTCTGTGCGTAAACCTTAAACTCGGGTGATAAAGCTTCTTTAAAGCAGACTGCCTTACCTGCGATAACATGCATTAAAGGTCCGCCCTGGATGCCGGGGAAGATAGCCTTGTTGAAGTTGTACTTCTCTGCCGCTTCCTTGTTGGCAAGAATCATACCGCCTCTGGGTCCGCGAAGTGTTTTATGAGTTGTGGTTGTAACAACATCAGCATAAGGGAAGGGTGAGGGATGAAGTCCTGCAACAACAAGACCTGCGATATGAGCGATATCTACCATGAGTACTGCGCCTACTTCGTCACACACTTCTCTGAATTTCTTGAAATCAATGGTTCTTGCATATGCGGAAGCACCTGCAATAATCATTTTGGGCTTGCATTCAAGAGCAAGTTCTCTTAATCTATCGTAATCAATGAATCCGTCGTCGTTTACGCCGTAAGGTACGACATTGAAGTATTTACCGGACATGTTAACGGGTGAACCGTGTGTAAGATGTCCGCCGTGGTCAAGGTTCATACCCATGATGGTATCCCCGGGATTAAGAATGGCAAACTGAACTGCCATATTAGCCTGAGCACCCGAATGAGGCTGAACGTTTGCATAGTCGCATCCGAAAAGCTCTTTTGCTCTTTCGATTGCAAGATTTTCGACAACGTCAACACATCCGCATCCGCCGTAATATCTCTTTGCGGGATAACCTTCCGCATACTTGTTTGTAAGAATGCTGCCCATAGCAGCCATTACAGCTTTGGATACCCAGTTTTCCGATGCGATAAGCTCGATATGTGAATTCTGTCTTGCTTCCTCATCGCAAATGGCTGAAGCTATCTCGGGATCGACCTTTTTTACTTCTTCCAACGAATACATATATTTGATTCCTCCTAATATTGCTTTAATTCAAACGTAGACATTATATCAGAACGAAAACTCGGTTTCAAGACTTCCTTTAAGATATTCATCCGCCTTTTCATAAAAGCAGTTTTCCATATTGTGAATCTTTGAAGCCGATGCATATTCGAACGAATGATGGTTAACTACAAGTCTGTAAGTAACGTTTCTGTCTTTGTCATATTCTTTAGTAAGATTAACGCCTGCGTTTTTGAAACCGTAATCGTTTAAGTACTCTCTTATGTCTTTAACGTATTCGGCTTCGCTTCTTTCGATTGCTTCCCTGTACTCTCTGCCCTTTTTGTCATTGGCATATGCTTTAACAGAAACACTTAATATAACTGTTACAACGATTACTGCTGCGATTATTGTAAATAACTTAATTCTTCCGATCATCTTTATATCCTCCCATAAAAGGTTTCTTCTTTGTTTACGAGAGGAGTATAACACAGGCATATGTCCAATAAACGGGACAGGTGTGAAACGTTTTTTCCCTATTCCATAACGGTTTCTATGCCGAGATCGTTTATAACATCAAGTACCGAATAAAAGTAGTTCTCGCCCTTTTCGCTGTTTAATATCGTTATTTTGTCTATTCTCATTTCACCGAGACAGTCAAAAAGCGCATCGAGGTTTTTCCCGTAATATTCGGGGAACGAAAAAACTTCTGCCAGATATTCATGTGCTTCTTTGCGTTCGTTTATTTTTAAAGCATCGATTGTATATTCCATTTCCGATTCCTTTCGCTTTTTTCTTTTATGATAAACATATATGTATTGACCGGCTGCTTTTATTCTACCATATATCGATTAATTTCACGAATTTTTTTGTGATTTTTTTATGATGGACAGCTTTATAAAACCATTTTTTGTTATTTTTATATAAATAATGAAAGAACAGATTGACTGCAAAAATAAATTATAGTATTCTAAATGCGTTTTTGAAAAAGACAAAGGGATATATATTATGAAGAGGAATATACAGGTAAACGACAATATAGAAGAAACAAAGAAGGAAAAAGGAAGTACCGGCAAAAAGTACTTAAAAGGACTCGGCGCACTCGGTATTTACTTCCTTATATTTGCTGCGGCTATTACCTTCTGCGAAATATTCTTAAGATTTCAGATCTCCGGTAAGATTATCAAAATGAACCTTGCTTTCCTGGCATTCGTGCCTGCCGAAGCAATGTTCTTTACGGTTTTTGCGGGATTCTTTAAAAACATCGGAAACAAAATCACGCTTCCGATTCTTTTATTTATCATAAATATTTATTACTGCATACAGTTTGTTTATTACAGAATCTTCGGTTCACTCTTTTCAGTATCCATGATGGGTATGGGCGGTACCGCAGTCGGAAACTTTTTCTGGGCTATGGAAGGCGTGCTTATCGCATCAATCATTTTCCTGACCATATTCCTCTCTCCGACTTTGATCTGTATCTTTTTATCACTCGTAAAAAAGATTAAATATCCGGGATATCCCGTACTGCTTCATGTATTACCGGTATTCCTAGTAGCCGGACTCTGGTTCGCCGGAATCGGCGGATTAAAATTAATCGGAACAGACAGACAGTCGGAATATTACGTGCTCACAAACAATTCTTCCGATACCGATACAACGGCCAATCATCTCGGAACGCTTGCTACTTTTATAGTTGAGTCAGGTGCATATTATCTGGGAATCGGTTCATCAGATAACGAAAGTTCGGAGCTTGTAAGCGTCGGCAAAAACGATTTTGAACTCGTTGCAGATACCGAGCCCCAGGAAACCGTTACCGAAACAGTTACCGAAAACGCTTCGGAAAATGATGCTCCCGTCGAGGAAGTAATCGAGGAAATCGTTTACGAACCCTGGGTTGACGAAAGATTCGACTTTGCTGCCATGGCTGAAAACACCAACGATACCGCTGCAAAGAATATGTATACTTTCCTTGCGGAAAGAGAACCCAGTTACAAAAACGAATATACAGGTTATTTTGAGGGCTACAATCTCATCTATATCTGCGGAGAAGGTTTCTGGTCCTATGCTTGTAACGAGAAAGTTACTCCCACGCTTTACAAGATGGCCAATAACGGAATTGTTCTCGACAATTATTACAATTCCTTCTTAAATACAACGACAAACGGAGAGTTTGCTTTCGCAACATCACTCTGGCCCGATGTGTCCAGATGGGCAATGTCCGGAACCGACGTCGGAAGCTTTCCTCAGTCGGCAGGCAAATTTATGCCATACGGCATCGGTGATTTCTTCGTATCGGACGGTGTCGAAACATACGGTTATCACAATTATTACGGTACATATTACAGAAGATATCTCTCATGGCCCAACATCGGTTTTGAAAACTGCAAATTTATGGGCGATATGAAATTTACTTCCAACTGGCCTTCAAGCGATCTTGAGATGATGGAACAGTCTGTTGACGATTATATTAATAACGACAGATTTATGGCTTATTACATGACTTTCTCCGGTCACGGTCCTTACACTTCTGCCAATTATGTTGCAAGAAAGAACCTTGACACCGTAAAAGAGCTGTTAGGCGACGAGGTCGAGAACTACAACAACGAAGCAATCAACTACCTCGCAAGCAACTATGAAGTTGAAAAAGCAATGAATTATCTGCTCGAAAGACTCGAAGAAGCAGGCAAACTTGACAATACCGTCATCGTTCTTACCGGCGATCATTATCCTTATTACCTGTCTGAAGCAGGAAGAACAAGTCTCTGCCAGAAAGAAATCTCCGAGCTCGACCAGTATCATTCCACATGTTTTATATACAACGCAGGAATGGAAGAACCCATACACAATGACGAATACTGCTGTAACGTGGATATCGTTCCCACTATACTTAATCTTTTCAACATTCCTTTTGATTCAAGACTTCTGATGGGTACGGATGTTTTCTCCACCGACAGTATGCATACGGCAATGCTCTACAACAAGAGTTTCTTAAACGATAAAGTGGAATACAATACCACCAATCACGAAGCAGTATGGAAAATTGACACATCGGTTTACTGCGACGAAGCTCTTGATTCATATATCAACAATTATATGGCTTTAAACGACTCTTACTATCTTGCAAGTATCAATATGATGAAATACAACTTCTATTTCACCATCTGGAAACAGGCTGGACTTTTAACAGACGAGGAAATCGCCGAAGAAAACCAGAGAGCCGCCAAAGCAATGGAAATCAATGCCGAGCAGAATGCTATCGAGGCTGAGGCCGAAAGACTTAAGAAAGAGGCAGAGGAAGCCGCCGCAGCCGAAGCAGCCGCACAGGCAGCCGACGAAGGCGTCGTTGAATAAAACAAATATAAAAGATACAAAAACCGGTACCGTTAATACGGCGCCGGTTTTTTTGTAAAGTGCCAGGCACGCGCGCGAGCCAGGCACTTTTTTTATTGGTGCCTGACTCCTTTAGGTGTCCGGCTCCATAATAAACGAAATCCCCGCATCTTAGGATACGGGGATTCGTTTTATATAGTGTTTTTTCAGATCCCGTCGGGAGTGTTTGTTCACTCCCGGCAAATAATCTTACGATTATTTATAGAGTTCTACGAGTTTCATTAAGTGCTGATATCTCTCGTTTGCAACCTTCTCGGATTCAGCGAAGAGTTTCTCTGCTCTTTCAGGGAAAGGTTTAACAAGACGAGTATATCTGGACTCGTTGTTAAGGAATTCCTGATATGTTCCGTCACCTTCCTTGGATGTAAGTGTGAACGGATTCTTTCCTTCTGCCTTAAGTGCAGGGTTGAAGGAGAAGAGGTTCCAGTAACCGGCCTTAACAGCTTTCTTCATTTCATCCTGGCAGTGGTTCATACCGCCCTTAGCGATACCGTGAAGTTCGCAAGGAGCGTAACCGATGATGAGTGAAGGTCCGTTGTAAGCTTCTGCTTCAGCGATAGCCTTAACAGCCTGTGCAGGGTTAGCACCGAGGGCGATCTGTGCTACATATACGTAACCGTAGCTCATAGCGATTTCTGCAAGAGACTTCTTGGAGATTTCCTTACCTGCTGCAGCGAACTGACAAACTTCACCGATATTGGAAGCCTTGGAAGCCTGTCCGCCTGTGTTGGAGTACATTTCTGTATCGAATACGAATACGTTAACGTTCTCACCGGAAGCAAGTACATGGTCTAAGCCGCCGAAACCGATATCGTATGCCCAGCCGTCACCACCGAAGATCCATACGGACTTCTTGGGAAGGTAATCTTTCTTTGCAAGAACTTCTTTAGCATCAGGACATCCTGCTGCAGCTGCTTTTTCAAGTTCTGCAACAAGTGCTGCAGCGTAATCGGAGTTGCAGTTTGTGCAATCCTTGGTTTCGATGAACTTCTCTGCTGCTGCCTTGAATTCTGCGCTAGCCTTTTCGGACTTCATCATCTCTTCGATCTTAGCGATAGCCTGGTTTCTAAGAACCTTCTGGCCTAAGTACATACCAAAGCCGTGCTCAGCATTGTCTTCAAAGAGTGAGTTGGACCAAGCGGGACCCTTCTTGGAATCCTTGTTAACTGTGTAAGGTGATGTAGCTGCAGGGCCACCCCAGATGGATGAACATCCTGTAGCGTTTGAAATATACATATGCTCACCGAAGAGCTGTGTAATAAGTCTTGCGTAAGATGTTTCCGCACAACCTGCACATGATCCTGAGAACTCAAGGAGAGGCTGATTGTACTGAGAGTTGATAGGTGTTACGCCGTTTGCAAGAGCGGGCTTAAGCTCTTTCTTGCCAACGTTTGCAACAAGATAATCAAATACGGGCTGTTCAGCTGCCTGTGATTCCTGAGGAACCATCTTAAGAGCTTCGTTAGCCTTAGGACAAACTGTGATACATTCACCGCATCCCATACAGTCAAGAGGAGATACAGTCATTGTATACTTCATTGTAGCATCAGCTGCATGCTTGGAATCAGCAAGTTTGATGTTAGCAGGAGCAGCTGCAACTTCGTCTGCATTAAGAATGAAAGGACGGATTGTTGCATGTGAACATACAAATGCACAGCTGTTACACTGGAGACAAGCTTCTGCGTTCCATTCGGGAACCATAACAGCGGTACCTCTCTTCTCGTATGCGGAAGCACCTGTTTCGAACTGTCCGTCTGCTCTGTCTGCGAATGCAGATACAGGAAGTGAATAACCATCCATAAGTCCGATAGGATCAAGGAGTTCGTTAACCATCTTAACTGTAGCGGGACGACCTGTTCTTTCGATTGCTTTCTTGTTATCTACAGCATTAGCCCAGTCAGCGGGAACTGCAACTTCGTGAATTGCATCTACACCGGCATCAATTGCCTTGTAGTTCATTTCAACAACTGCATCACCCTTCTTGGAGTAGGACTTCTTAGCTGCTGCTTTCATAAAGTCGATAGCCTGATCGATAGGCATTACGTTGGCAAGTTTGAAGAATGCGGACTGTAAGATAGTGTTGGTTCTCTTACCCATACCGATTTCGATAGCCTTGTCGATAGCGTTGATTGTGTAAAGCTTGATGTTGTTCTTAGCAATGTACTGCTTAGCTTCAGCAGGCATATGCTCATTTAATTCTTCGTCAGACCACTGGCAGTTGATCATGAAGATACCGCCGGGCTTAACGTCCTGAACCATCTTGTATCCCTTAACAACATATGAAGGGTTGTGACATGCAACGAAGTCAGCCTGGTTGATGTAGTAAGGGCTCTTGATAGGCTTGTCACCGAATCTTAAGTGAGAAATGGTGATACCGCCTGTCTTCTTGGAGTCATACTGGAAGTATGCCTGGATGTACTTGTCTGTATGGTCACCGATAATCTTGGTAGAGTTCTTGTTAGCACCAACAGTACCGTCACCGCCTAAGCCCCAGAACTTACATTCTACAGTACCAGCTGCAGAAGTAATGGGTGCGGGTTTAACTTCGGGTAATGAAAGGTTTGTAACGTCATCTACGATACCGATTGTAAATCTAGCCTTGGGAGCATCCTTTGCAAGTTCTGTATAAACTGCAAAGATTGATGAAGGACATGTATCCTTTGAACCGAGACCGTAACGTCCGCCTGTAAGAACGATATCGTTAAGACCAGCTTCACGAAGTGTGGTAGCAACATCGAGGTATAAAGGCTCGCCGAGTGAACCGGGCTCTTTTGTTCTGTCAAGAACAGCAATCTTCTTAACTGTCTTGGGAAGAACTTTAAGAAGTGCGCTTGATACCCAGGGACGATATAAACGAACCTTGATAAGTCCGACTTTCTCACCCTTGGCTGTTAAGTAATCGATAACTTCTTCGGTAACATCACATACAGAACCCATAGCAATGATTACTCTGTCTGCATCAGCTGCACCGTAGTAGTTGAATAAATCATAATCTGTACCGAGCTTGTCGTTGATCTTCTTCATATACTTCTCAACAACTGCGGGAAGTGCTTCGTAAACAGAGTTACAAGCTTCTCTGTGCTGGAAGAATACGTCATCGTTTTCATGAGAACCTCTCATTGAAGGATGCTCGGGGTTAAGTGCATGTGCACGGAAAGCTTCAACTGCTTCCATATTGCACATTTCTTTTAAGTCTTCGTAATCCCATGTTTCAATCTTCTGGATTTCATGAGATGTACGGAAACCGTCGAAGAAGTTAAGGAAAGGAACTTTGCCTTCGATAGCTGAAAGATGAGCTACGGGAGCAAGATCCATAACTTCCTGAGGATCTGATTCTGCAAGCATTGCGAAACCTGTCTGACGGCAAGCATATACGTCAGAATGATCACCGAAAATGTTAAGTGACTGTGTTGCAACGCAACGAGCGGATACATCGAATACACAAGGTAACTGCTCTGCAGCTATTTTGTACATGTTGGGAATCATAAGTAAGAGACCCTGTGATGCGGTAAATGTTGTAGTGATGGCACCTGCTGCAAGTGAACCGTGAACCGTACCTGCGGCACCTGCTTCAGACTGCATTTCGGTAACTGTAACAGTATTGCCGAAAATGTTTTTTCTTCCTTCTGCGGACCACTGATCTACGTAGTCAGCCATGGGGGAAGAAGGTGTGATGGGGTAAATACCTGCAACTTCAGTAAACGCATAAGCTACATGAGCGGCAGCTGTATTACCATCCATGGACATTTTTGTTCTAGCCATTATATTGCCTCCTTAAATTTTATCTTTGTAAGAAATCGAGCTTAAAAGGACTTGATTTTTGACGTCACAAAATCAAGCAACCCTTTCAAGGTCGCACAGTAAAAATTATAGAATAAAATCACCTTTTTGTAAACAAACAATTGGTCATTTGCGACATTTATCCAAATACTTATTTCGTTGATAATATATAAAAAATGCTTTATACTTGATAAGGCGGATGCATTCCTGCATATTCGCCTTAAATGAGGGGTTAACAAATGAATTTTTTCGGATTTCTCAAAAAGAATAAGCTATATATTCTCCTTTTCGGGGCTTTTATTTCTTTGCTTTATTCTCCCCTCGTATTCACTTCATCCTACTGTGCCGATCTTGAATACGTAAAAGACGCAAAAGGCAGCATCTATAACTGGAACGAACTCGGACGTTACACTCTGATACTTCTAAAAAAAATCACATTCACTCCGTATAACAGAATCCTCGAGGGCATTCTTTTTGTAATC
Organism: uncultured Lachnospiraceae bacterium; assembly: GCA_902765365.1. Classification (GTDB taxonomy): domain Bacteria; phylum Bacillota; class Clostridia; order Lachnospirales; family Lachnospiraceae; genus UBA3766. The sequence continues at coordinate 10,101 of CACWZK010000015.1, read as the reverse complement.
ACATGTTTTGCGACTCTGACCGCTCTCTCGTATCTTTTATGTTTGTTAAACAAAAAATCCAAACCTGCATTCATTTTTCTCATATCCGCAACCGCACTTATTTTCCCGACATTTGCCGAGCAGTATTATTTTAAATTCCAGTCATTCGAAGTGCTGTTCGGAATATTCCTCACAGTCGTATCCGGAATAATGTTTTTTAAATTCATTCAGACCGATAAATTATATTATCTTCCGATACCCATAGTGCTTAATGTACTTTCCTTCGGTATTTATCAGAGCATGCTTAATATAATGCTTGTTATCTATGCCGGCATTTTCCTTATGCTTTTCCTAAGCGAAATTGAATACGACAAATTTAAAGCCCTTCTCATAATGGCTATGCAATTCCTCGTTTCTTTCATTTTAAACCAATTTATAACGCGCTTATTCTGCGAGAAAAGCAGTTATTTTTCGGATAAAATCATGTGGAAGCAGTATCCCTTCGATACCTGTTATCATTTCGTCAAACATTACTTCAGAGTTGTTCTTCTCGCAGAAACTCCGATGTATACGTTTGCATTCGCGGTTTCAATCATCCTTTGCATCGCGGCTTTTATCATCCTTTTGATACTGGCAAGGAGCATAAAAGAAAGAGTTTCTCACCTTTGGGCCGTCCTCGGAATCGCAGGGCTTATAATCTCTCCGTTCGCAATTGCCGTAATCCAGGGCTTTGAGCCCGATTCAAGGACGCAGCTTGCAATCCCGTTTTCGATTGCCTTCCTTTGTTTCTTTGCGGTCTGTGTTTTTGAAAAGAGTGTATTTTTCATAAAAGAAGCAAAAAAGCTTTCTAAATATCGCAAAGACGAAGAATTAAAGGACCACGATTCCAAAAAGAAACCGGATTTTCTTTTATCTTTAATCCCTGTATGCGTGCTTATCATTATTCTTTTGCTTAATACTATTCCGTCTTTAAGACTCACTTATACGAGAATGATGATTAACAAATCCGACAGAAAGCATCTTACGGCAATCGCCAAAGATCTGGAAAAATACCACTGTGATGCCGAATATCCCTTACATACTGTCATCTTTATCGGAACGCTTCCTTATGAATGCGGCAGTTTCGGATATCAATATGACGTCGAGCAGAAAGAATATATATTAATCAATGCTTTTACTCTTGATTCAAAAACGAATCCGGAATATTTCTTCTCTACAAACCGCGCTCTTTCCGCCATGGAATGTCTCGGATATAATTACAACAAGCCCAAGAAGAGCAATTATATGAAAAAAGCAAAGGAAACGGCTGCCAACCTTCCTTCGTATCCTAGCGAAGGTTACATAGAGGAGAGCGGGGAATTTGTTGCAGTTAATCTCGGAAATTATTAAAGCTTTGTATTATCGGAGAAATGAAAATGAAACTTTTTACAAAATCTTTTGACCCCGACTGGGGAAGAATCGTCGATATGGTTGTCGAAAAGAACAGCAAACTTTCGAATATCAAAGACAACACCGTATTTAAATATATTCTTCACGAAAAAGGTGAAATCGAACTGAATAATAACGGTAAATCTTTTATGGTAAAAGAGCCCTCTCTGATTCTTTTATCCGATACAGACTGTCCGGGTTTTAAAGCGCTTTCCAAAGCAAGTGATACCGTTCTGTATTTTAAGCCTTCGGTTTTAAGAGATGAATTCACTCTTTCGGCACTGCACGGCGATAAATACGAAAATTTATTTGGAACAGCCGTTTATCAGGATTATTATCTGGTCAGATACTTTATCAAAGCAGAAAAATTTGAAGAACGAATAATACCCCTCTCGGCGTGGGAGCTTGGCAGAGCCAAAGGACTCCTTGATTCTATCAATGCGGAACTTATAACCCAGTATGACGGTTTCTGGCCGTGCAGAAGCAGATCATTTCTTATGGAACTGCTCTTTTTCACACAATTTCTTTGTCAGGCATTTGAAAGAAACAACAAGATTTTATATGAGGACGATACAAACTTCTCATTAATAACCGAATATCTGAACGAACATTACAACGATGAAATATCTCTCGAATTATTAACCAAAAAGTTTAATATAAACCGAAACAAATTAAACGGTATTTTCTTAAACAAGACTTCCAAAACCTGTCTTAATTACCTGATGGATTTAAGAATCGACATGGCTAAAATAATTCTTGCCAACACCGAACTTCCCGTTAGTGAAGTTGCGGGTCGCGTCGGTTACAGCGATTCGAATTATTTTACCAAGATATTCAAAAAAATGACCGGTTCCACCCCTTCTGCATTCAGAAATTACAATTCAACGTGCAGATAATACTAAAATCCGTGCAGATATTTCTTTTTAGCATAAGCCTCCTTTTTGTATGATAAAAATACAAAAGGAGGTTTTATTATGAGAAAATTTTACGTATTATACTCTTCCCTGCTTGCCGTTATGCTTATGTTTTCCGGATGCGAAAGCACACAGGGAGTTGATACCGGCAGTACAGTAAACACAGAAACAGTTATTGCAGCCGATTCGGAAAACGAAGATATTCTTTCATCGGATAACGCTGTCGATGATTTAAATACTCCGGACGGTGAAAATGCGGAACCCGTAAAAAAGGAAATCATCATTGAACCCGACAATTCATATATATACGAAGGACTTTGCAAGGTATGCGAAGATTACGACGAAACTTCGGGAGCTCCCATAGAAACAATCATAAAAGAATTAAGAAAAGATTCTTATGAAAGAATGGTGCTATTATCCCACACTGTGGACGGAGATACCGATACCGTCAAATACAAAGTCATTCCGATGGATATTTCAGACAAAGCCCGTCCGTATATCATGTGCAATGCGGTATTTACCAAAGAAGGTGACGAATGGAGTCTTTCTTCCAAAGAATGGTCCGAATGGGTTATAAAAAGAAATGAATTAAGCGGAAGCAGCTGGGTTGCAGATTCCGAAGAAGCAAAAGATCTTGCCAAACTTTTTGAAAGCGGTTTTGAATTCAAAGAAGGCTCAAATGTTTACATACATATTAAGAGAAACCTGTATTTAATCTCCGTACTTAAAAATGATGACCCTTCCGTATTCGAAACAAAATTCGGAACATCCTTCGGCGGAAGCATATATTACATAAACGATGAGGAAAATAAATCGGTCGACTTTACCTGTACGGAAGGTATTGTAAATGACGAAGGACTCCTTTCATTCAAACTTGTAACGGATAACGGAGAAGCAGATTTCGAACCCGGAAACGGAAACAGTTTTATATCCGATGGATTTTATAAACTGTGTATTTCCGGTGAAACCGATGACTTAAGCAAGGCTGATGTAATCGAAAATCTCGATACCTTTGAAGTCACGAGCAAAAGTATCTTTTACGGTGAATGGATAAAAGAAACAGGTGGCCAAAACGGAAACGTAAGTCCCGAGCTGTCCTGGGAAAAAGTAGACGGAGCCGGCGCATACGCAATAATGATAACAGACCTTGACACGGATGATTATTTTCTTCACGGATACAGAACGAGTGATACAACGCATCTTGATTACGGCGATCTTGGTGATGACGAATTCTTAGGTCCCATCCCTCCGAGCCCTCACAATTACAAGGTATATGTATTTGCACTTAAAGAAGCCGTGGATCCCGGCTTAAGAGTCGCCAAACAGAACTGCCATCCGGAACATCTTTTCGATCTGCTTAACAAAGACAATCCCGGAAACGTAATTGCATACGGAACGGTTACGGCATCGTACGAATATCTCAGCAGAGTATGGTAAAAACAACAACAATGACACAGGGGGACGGGGGTGTAGTGTCACATTTGTGACACTACACCCCCGTCCCCCTGGCATTATTCTACCGAAAAATGTATAGCCTTATCTACTCTGTTAAGTGCAAGTACAAATAAAGGTCCGAATACATAGCAGGAAATCACTTCGCCGATGAATACCGAAAGTGAAAGAAGCAAAAGTACGGGCAGCATGCTGCTGGCATTCGCAAAGCTGGTAACTCCAAACCCAAAGTAAAGTACAAATGGAATTATAATTGCATTGACCAATACGGTTGGAATAGGAATTAAAAGTGCATGTTTCATTTTAAGAACAGGACCGTGTTTTTTTCTTATGGTTCTGACAATAGGATATGTAAGCAATGCTGCTATAAGAGTAGCTGCAGTACCAAAAATCATATCAAGCGGTGAACCGCCAATTATATTTGTAATAAAACATCCGATGACTACTCCGAAGATACCTGCGGGAGTGTAGAAGATTGTCATGCATAAAGCTTCAGCTATTCTGCACTGAATCTCAAGATACGAGAATGTGTATGTGAGCAGTGAAAGCACCACATACAACGCTGCCACGATTGCGGCTGTGGTAATAAATTTTGCTGTTTTCATTTTTATCTCCTAGTTTTGTTTTAAGTGAGGATGGGTTTCGAACTCACTGTTTATGTTACAGTCGTTAGACGACAAGGCATATCATACTATGTTTGATAATTATAGTCAACAAAAAAAGCAGTTCAGCTTTAAACCGAACTGCTTTTATTATTTTTTATTATTTATTAGCAACCCTTCTCAAGAGCAAGTGTTCTTGTTGTAAGATCGCATACCTCAGCGGGTCCGTAGTACTGGATTGCACCGGGGAATGTGAAGCATGTCTCAACTGCCCACTCATCACGATGAGCTTCGAAGTATTTGAAAGGTGCACCGTCAAGTTCAACAAGTGCCTTTCTGATAACGGGCTTGTCTTCACCGTTTCTTCTTTCCATGTTCATCATCTTGGTGATAGGCATACCTCCTGCAACCCATTCTTCAGCGGGCTTTGCAATATTGGAAACCTTTGAAAGATATCCTGTGTAACCGTACTGAATAAGCATGAATGCGTTGTAACCGAGTGAGTAGCAGTAATCTGCATCGAAGTTTGAAGGGAATGCACATCTTCCTTCGTATCCGAAGAAGTGATGCTGCTGACCGAATTTACCCTTGTATGTACCTGCCGCTTTTCTCTTAGCAAGTTCGTTCTTAACCATTTCGGAGAAAAGCTTCTCAGATTCGATAAGAGAAACCTGTACGTTTCCGTGAGGGTCTCTTTCAAGGAAGAGCTGCTGCTGTACGAACTGAGGAAGGATATCAAATACCTTGAATGCGTCAGCTGAAAGGCCTGCCTTGATAAATTCATATTTTGCATTCCAGTCGGGAAGTGCATTGAACTCTTCTGTCTTGCTGCCTGCAAGAAGTTCGTTAATTTCTTTTATGAGTGCTGAGAACTCGGGAACGAATTCTACAATACCTTCAGGGATAATAGCAACACCGAAGTTATTGCCGTTGTTTCCTCTCTTCTCAACTGCATCTGCAATGTAGTTGGTAATTTCTGCAAGAGACATCTTCTTTGCAGCAACTTCCTCGCCGATAAGGCAGATGTTAGGCTGTGTCTCAAGAGCACATTCAAGAGCTACGTGAGAAGCGCTACGACCCATAACCTTGATGAAATGCCAGTACTTCTTAGCGGAGTTAGCATCTCTTTCAATGTTACCGATGAGTTCGGAATATGTCTTGGTAGCTGTATCGAAACCGAATGATGCTTCAATATCTTCGTTCTTTAAGTCACCGTCGATGGTCTTGGGACATCCGATAACCTGAACGCCTGTGTTGTTTGCTGCCATGTACTCTGCAAGAGTAGCTGCATTTGTATTGGAATCGTCACCGCCAATGATAACGATAGCTGTAAGTCCGTTCTTCTTTGCATTTTCTGCAACGATTGCGAACTGCTCTTTGGTTTCAAGTTTTGTACGGCCTGAACCGATGATATCGAAACCGCCGGTATTTCTGTATGCATCGATAAATGCATCATCAAATGTTACATAGTCGTCTTTAAGAAGTCCGTCGGGACCGCCCTTAAATCCTAAAAGAACATTGTCCTTGTTGGTTGCCTTTAATGCATCATAAAGACCGCTTATAACATTATGTCCTCCGGGTGCCTGTCCGCCGGAAAGAATAACACCTACAACCTGCTTCTTTGCTACAGATGTGTTGCTTCCTTTTTCAAAAGTAACTTCAGGTTTTCCATATGTGTTGGGGAAAAGAGCCTTAATCTTGTCCTGATCTGCTACAGATGCTGTTGCAGCGCCTTCCTTAACGCAGATTTCTGCGATACCGTTTCTGAGCATTCCCGGAAGTTTGGGAGAATACTCATATCTTGCTTTCTGAAGTGGTGAAAGATTCATAATAAACTCCTTTATATATAAATATTGTTTTAAAAATTATCAGCTTTTCTTAATGAAGAAGAGGAAACCGAAGATTGCACCGATTACGATCAGAATAATTCCGCCGCCGAACATAAGAATATTGGCAATCATCGACTGGCTTCTCATCATAACATAAGGGACTACCATATCCTGGATTTCACTTTCCGAATACCAGTCCTTAAGATAATCGTGAATAAATTCCTGTTCCTTTTTATCCATCTTTCTTAAATAACCGTCAAAAGAATCAACTCCTGCAGATGCCCATTCGACTTCTCCCGTGGTATCATTCCACCAGTTCCATGAAGCATCAACCATTCTGTCATATTTTGAGAAATCCTCGGACTTTACAAGAATACCCATATAATGATCAATATAAACGTTTCCGTTTTCGTCTGACTTTAAATCGGGGATTGTGTAAATAGCGGATACATCTTTACCGCTGTCGTCGGATGTTATTTCGAAAGGTTCAAAAACAAAATCAACGTCGGCATATACTCTCTGGCCGTTTCTTAATTTGGTCCAGTCCAAATCCTGATCGTAGATGTATTTAGCGGGTAAAAAAGAAGTAACAAGACCCTTGCCGCCTAAAAAAGCAAGGACAAATCCAAGAATTAAAAATGCAAATGTCAGTCTGAATTTCATATTATACCTCTTTCATAATATAAATTGTTTACATGCATTTTTAACTTTAACACAGATTCTTACATATTACAATTATAAAAATGCCCAAAAAAATCCGCACCCGGCGGATTATCGGGTGCGGAATAACGAGGGGATGAATTAATGAAAGGAAAGCTTATTATCCTTCAATAGCAATATATTTCTTTTCCTCGGGAAGTCTATCGACCTCTTTGGGAACGGTTAAGGTAAGAACACCGTTGTCATATTTAGCTTTGATGTCTTCCTCTTTTAAGTTTTTGCCGACAAAGAAGCTTCTCTGGCACGAACCGTAATATCTTTCTTTTCTGATATAACCTTTTTCGTCCTTCTCTTCTTCGTTCTTCTCGTTGGTGGCGTTAATGATTAAGTAACCATCTTTAAGTTCTGCATTAACGTTCTCTTTCTTATATCCGGGAAGTTCGATGGTAAGTTCGTACTCCTTGTCGTTCTCTTTAATATCTGTTTTCATTACTCCCTGAACGGCTGCCATGTTTCTCTTCTTGGCATCGGGTGTGTAATCTGTAAAGAAATCATCAAATAATGAATCGTTAAAAATTGCTGGCATATACATAAGTCATACCTCCTTTTATATTCCGCCTCTCGTATGAGAGGTTTCTTTTTTTCTTTTGATGACTATGTTATATCACGTTTGTTAGCACTCGTCAAGTATGAGTGCTAACAAATTCACAATTTTTTCACATTTTTTTAAATTAATTCCCTCATAAAAGACTCGAAAGGCCCTTATTTAAGGCATTTATCATAAAAAAGACCGCCTGAAAAATTTTTTCAGACGGTCAAAGATTTTTAATTTAGAAATCACATGATCTCGGAGTTCTGGGATAAGGAATGACGTCTCTGATGTTTTCTACGCCTGTAAGGTACATAATAAGACGTTCAAATCCCATACCGAAGCCCGAATGAACGCATCCGCCGTATCTTCTGGTGTCGAGATACCAGTCAATGCCTTCCTTGTCAACACCCATCTCATCCATTCTCTCGATAAGCTTGTCAAGGTTCTCTTCTCTCTGGCTTCCGCCCATGAGTTCACCTGCCTGAGGTACAAGCAGATCAACGGCTGCAACGGTCTTGTTGTCCGGATTGACTTTCATATAGTAAGCCTTGATATCTTTAGGCCAGTCCGTAACGAATACGGGGCCGTGGAAATATTCAACTATATATTTCTCATGCTCTTTGGCGATATCTTCACCGTAATCGGGCTCAAACTCCCACTTAACGTCTGCTTTCTTTAAGATATCGATTACGTCATGATGTGAAATTCTCGTAAATTTGGCATTTACAATGTCATTAAGCTTATGTTTAAGACCCTGGGATACAAACTTGTCGCAGAAATCGATTTCTTCGGGACATTTCTCTACTACGTATTTAACAACGTATTTAAGCATCTCTTCCTCGATATCCATGAGTCCGTTGATATCGCAGAATGCCATCTCGGGCTCAATCATCCAGAATTCGTTGGCATGTGTCTGTGTGTTGGAATTCTCTGTTCTGAATGTGGGTCCGAATGTATAGATATCTCCGAATGCCATTGCAAATGTCTCGCCCTGAAGCTGTCCGGAACCTGTTATAAATGCCTGCTTGCCGAAAAGGTCCTTGTTAAAATCAACTTTTCCGTCATCGGTTAAAGGAAGGTTGTTCATGTTAAGTGTCGTAATCTTAAACATCTGATCCGAACCTTCGCAGTCTGCACATGTAATAAGAGGAGTATGTACGTAAAGGTAGCCTCTCTCCTGGAAATATGAATGAATGGCCATTGCAGCCACGCTTCTTACTCTGAATACGGCCGAGAAAAGATTTGTTCTCGGACGAAGGTGTGCAACGCTTCTTAAATACTCTCTTGTGTGTCTTTTAGGCTGAATCGGATAATCTTCGGGGCAGTCGCCGAGAAGTTCTACGCTTTTTGCCTTAACTTCGAAAGGCTGCTTGTTTTCGGGAGTGAGTACCACTGTACCGACAACCTTAACGGAAGCGCCTACGCCAATTTTTGAAATGCTTTCAAAATTATCAAGATTCTGCTCGTAAACCACCTGTAAATTATCGAAGAAAGATCCGTCATTTACATTTAAGAATCCGAACTGCGACTGTGCTCTGTTGGTACGAACCCATGCACAGATTTCAACTTCTTTTGAAGCATATTCGGACGTGTTTCTAAACAGTTGCTTGATTTTCGTTCTCATTTCATTGCCTCCTGTGTTTTAATAATCTGCGGATAACAGGACTTGAACCTGCACGGTCTCCCACCAGAACCTAAATCTGGCGCGTCTGCCAATTCCGCCATATCCGCCTGCAGCATATTATACTACAATTTATTCGTTATTTGGAATATTAACTATTGTCTTTTTATAAACCTTTGAATAAAAAATCAAAGTCATAATAAGCGAAACCGCTTCTGCAATCGGGAATGCGAACCATACAAGGTTGACATTTCCGGTAAGGGATAAAAGAAACGCTGCGGGAAGAAGTGCAAGAAGCTGCCTTGCTACCGATACCCACATTGAATACATTCCGTGATTTAAAGCCTGGAATACGGTTCCGAGGATAATACATGCGGCCGCTATCGGGAAATGAATACCGATTATTCTGAAAGCGATTGTACCGAGTTTAAGCATTTCTTCCGTAGGTGCAAATATCATCAAAAGAAGATTGGGTGCAAATTCGAATGCAAGCACGCCCAGAAACAGCAGCGCTTCAGAATATATAATGCCGAGCTTTACGCACTTAAGAAGTCTTTTTCTTTTACCTGCGCCGAAATTGTATCCGACGATGGGAACTATACTTCCGTTAAGTCCGAACACGGGCATGAAGAAGAAGCTCTGAATCTTGTAATATGCGCCGAATACCGTATCGGCCGTATCGGAAAATCCTAAAAGAATATGATTTAATCCGGCATTCATTACCGAACCTATCGACATCATAATGATTGAAGGAAGTCCGATGGAATAAATATTGCCGATTAACTTAATATCGGGTTTTATATACTTTAATTTAAGCGTCAGTTCTTTGTTCTTCGTAATGTTTAAAATGATTCCCAAAACAGCCGCAAGAAGCTGACCGAAAACAGTTGCAATCGCAGCTCCTCTTACACCGAGTTTGGGCATTCCGAGAAGTCCGAATATAAGTATCGGATCAAGAATGATATTGGTAATTGCACCCACGCCCTGGGTAATCATCGAATAGAAAGTCTTGCCTGTGGACTGT
>CACWZK010000014.1 GCA_902765365.1 uncultured Lachnospiraceae bacterium | reverse complement strand
TCGTGCGTTACATATATAAATGTAATGCCGAGTTCGTTTTTAAGTCTGATAAGTTCGTACTGCATGTCCTGGCGAAGCTTTAAGTCAAGTGCGCCTAAAGGCTCGTCTAAAAGAAGAACCTTAGGCTCGTTTACTATGGCTCTTGCGATTGCAATACGCTGCTGCTGACCGCCGGAGAGTGAATCGGGCATTCTGTTTTCGTAACCCTCGAGGTTAACAAGCTTTAAAGCGTATTTAATCTTATCGTCGATGTAGGACTTTGATTTATTCTTGATTTTTAATCCGAAAGCAATATTCTCGGCGATATTCATATGCGTAAAAAGAGCATATTTCTGAAATACGGTATTAAGCTGTCTTTTATAAGCGGGCAGCTTGGTGATATCTTTTCCGTCAAATACAACACGTCCGGTATCGGGATTTTCGAATCCGCCGATGATACGAAGAGTGGTGGTTTTGCCGCAGCCCGAAGGGCCGAGAAGAGTTACAAATTCATTCTCTCTTATGTATAAATTCATTTCGTCCAAAACGAGATGATTGTCATAAGATTTTGAAATGTTTTCAAGAGTAATAAGTTTGTTGCTCATTTTTGCTCCGATCTAAAAAAATATAGTTTGTAAAAAACATTTTTATTTTATATTATTTGTGTTATTATGTAAATTGATTTTATATGGATTTTTGCGACTTTTTACATATTTAAACTGTTGGGGGTTTGTATGAGATTCGAAAAATATGTTGCCTATGTTTCCAGCTATACCAAAAGAAACAAAATGGGTATTACAATATTTGATGTTGATATAGAAAAAGGAACTTTCATTTACAGAAATTCGATTGAAATATCCAATTCGTCGTATCTGACAAGTTCGCATAACGATCAGTTTCTGTATTCCATCACCGATATGGGTGTCAAGAGTTATGAAATCGGTGAAAACGGAGATTTGGACGAAATCAATTTTGCGAGCGTAAACGGCATGCGAGGATGCTATCTTTCAACCGACTATACCGACAGATATCTTTTCGTTGCCGGTTATCATGACGGAAAGATAACCGTTTTAAGAGTAGGCGAAGACGGTGCGGTAGGAGAGATTACCGATGAAATTTACGTACAGGGCATGGGTGAGGTTTCCGACAGATCGTATGTTCCTCATGTAAGCTGCGTAAAGATGTCGAGAGACAATAAATTCCTGCTTGCTTCCGATACGGGCATGGATCATGTAAATGTATATGCTTTAAATTACGAAACCGGCAGACTTAAGCCTGTAGACATCATTAGATCCGATGTCAACTCGGGACCGAGACATATGATTTTCTCTGTTGATAACAAATTCGTATACGTCCTTAACGAAATGCAGAATTCCGTTGATGTATTCACATATACTGCTCTCGAATCCGGATATCCCGAATTCGAAAAGATTCAGACAATTCAGACCGTTGACAATTATCACGCATCCATGTCTGTATCAAGAGCACTTAAATTCTCCGAAGACAGAGATTATATCGTCACTTCCTCTGCGGGAGACAATTCCGTCGAGATATTTAAAAGAGACGAAACTACAGGTCTTCTGACCAAGATTCTCTGGCTTCCCATAAGCGGTTCGTATCCCAAGGATGCTGCTTTGTTCCCGGATAAAAAGCACCTCGTATCATTGAACCACGAATCCAGCACACTTACTTTCTTTAACGTTGATCTTGAAAAGGGGCTCCTTTCCATGTGTGCAAAAGAAGTAAAAATAGATTATCCGAACTGTGTGATTTTCCACGGTATCAAATAAGTTTTATTATGAGTTTTAAGAAGTTTAAAAAGTTTTTGTTTTCCAATAAAATAAAATTTACCGTCGGTACGATACTCTTTTTGTATCTGATGCTTTTTACCGACATTCCCGTAGGTTTTTCAAATCTGATATTTGCATCACAGATGTCGGGTGTCGATGAAGAGGGAAGACCTTTGTACATGCATTCTCTTTCAGAGGAAACTGCCGATGTTTCGGAAGATTATTCGGTTAATACCAATAATGAGCCGGCCGATTTTGAAACGGTTATTTCTAAAAGAATCGCATCTTTCGATCTTTCTGACTGGAATTTAATTCTTGTCAATAAGGACAATCCTCTTGAGGCCGATATTGACTGCAAACTGAAAGATTACGGCGGATTTGATGTCGATACGCGTATTTATGACGAACTTGATGCCATGTTTAAAGCGGCAAACGAAGACGGAATCAATCTATTAATGGCTTCGGGTTACAGAAATTTCAATACCCAGACATATCTTTACGAAAAGAAGATTAATTATTTCAGAAGATTAGGTTATTCATTATCAGAAGCTACCGAGATAGCTTCGATGAAGGTTACGCCGCCCTTAACCAGTGAGCATGAAACCGGACTTGCGGTTGATATCGTAAGTTATTCCCACAACTGTACCGATTCCGATTTCGGAAACTCGGATGCCGGAATTTGGCTTAAGGACCATTCTTTTGAATACGGATTTATTTTAAGATATCCCGAAGGAAAAGAAGACATCACCAAGATTCAGTACGAACCCTGGCATTTCAGATATGTAGGCAAAGAAGCAGCCGAATTTATCTATATCAACAATCTTACCTTTGAGGAATTTGTATGTTTGGTCAATGAGTACAACGGTGTTGTGACAGAAGAATAAAAATTTACCGGATAAGATTTATGAGCGAAAGATTTACCATATTAAAAAAAGAAGGTTTGGCTAAAAGAGGGCGCTTCGAGACCGTACACGGTGTTATCGAAACGCCTGTATTTATGAATGTCGGTACGGTTGCGGCCATAAAAGGCGCAGTTTCTACCGAAGATCTCGAGAGAATAGGAACACAGGTCGAACTATCCAATACATACCATCTTCATGTAAGACCGGGCGATGATAAGATAAAAGCACTCGGCGGTCTTCACAAGTTTATGTCCTGGAACAAACCGATTTTAACCGATTCCGGCGGATTTCAGGTTTTCTCCCTTGCTTCGTTAAGGAAAATAAAAGAGGAAGGTGTTTATTTTGCCTCGCATATTGACGGACGCAAGATTTTTATGGGGCCGGAAGAGAGCATGAGAATTCAGTCCAATCTTGCTTCGACGATAGCCATGGCTTTTGATGAATGCCCCAATTCGAAGGCCGAGAGAAAATATGTCGAGGATTCCGTCGCAAGAACCACGAGATGGCTGGAGAGATGCAAGGCTGAAATGACCAGGCTTAATTCACTCGACGATACAATCAACAAAGACCAGCTTTTGTTCGGTATCAACCAGGGTGCGATTTTCCCTGATATCCGTATAGAACATGCCAAAAGAATATCCGAACTAGATTTACCCGGATATGCAATCGGCGGATTGGCTGTCGGAGAAACTCACGAAGAGATGTATGAAATCATCGAAAAGACCGTTCCGTACCTTCCTTCCGACAAGCCTGTATATCTTATGGGCGTCGGAACACCTGTTAATATTTTGGAGGCCGTCGAACGCGGAGTTGATTTCTTTGACTGTGTATATCCCACAAGAAACGGACGTCACGCGCATCTTTATACAAACTTTGGCAAGATTAATCTGATGAATGCAAAGTATGAACTGGACGATTCTCCGATAGAAGAAGGATGTAAATGTCCAACCTGTCAGAGATATTCGAGAGCCTATATAAGACATCTTTTAAAAGCCAAGGAAATGCTCGGAATGCGTCTTTGTGTACTGCATAATCTCTATTTTTACAACAATCTTATGACTGAAATCAGAGATGCACTGGACAAAGGATGTTTCGCGGAGTTCAAAAAGAACAAGATTTCATCCATGATGCACGAGGAATAATAATTTCCACTTGTATTATTTTATGAAATAAATTATTGTATTAGTTGTTTAATTTTATCTAAAGGAGTTTTAACATGTTTAATCTTTTACTTGACGCAGCTGCAAATACAGCCGGAGGCGGAGGATTGTTCGGAGGCAGTTTCGGTATCCTCGGAACAGTGGCTTACATCGCTATTTTCGGTGTATTTATTTATTTTGTAATTATCAGACCTCAGAAAAAAGAGCAGAAAAAGATGCAGACCATGCTTTCAAATATGGAAGTAGGCGATGCTGTTGTTACTACAAGCGGTTTTTACGGTGTTATCATCGATATTACAGATGAAGATGTTATCGTTGAATTCGGCAGCAACAAAAACTGCAGAATTCCCATGAAGAAATCGGCTATTGCTCAGATTGAAAAGGCCGAATAAGGAGTTTTCGTGAAAAGAATCGGTATAATTTTAATTACAATTTTATCGTTTCTTCTTATTACGTTTGCGGGGGTATATTTTTTCGGAGTATTTTATTTCAGACATTGGTTCTGTCCGAATACTTACGTTAACGGCGTAAATGTGACGAACAAGAATTTCAATGTTCTCGATACTCTGATTAACGAAAGCGTGGTAAATCATAATCTCGTCATTGAAGATTCTGACGGGACTCAGATTTTTATTGACGGTTCCGAAATATACAGCTACAACTACGACGAAATCGGAAATGCGATTCAGTACATAAAAGACTCACAGAATCCTTATCTGTGGGTTAAATGTATTTTTGAAAAACATGAATACGTGTATTCCCCGAAAAGATATCTGGATGACAAGAAACTCATGCAGATAGTCTTAAATTCGAAGCTCGGTCAGAAAGACAGATTCGACCCTAAAAGACGCGCAGAGATAAAATATACGAAAGAGCGCGGTTACGAACTGATTGACGATACCCAGAATCTTTTAGACTGGGAACTCTTAAATGAAATTGTTATGTCAGCCTCGGTGGAGGATGTCGGTTATATTAATTTAAAAGAAGCGGGTGTTTATAAAAGCATCGAGAGATCCGAGGAAGAGAAGAAAATTATTTCCGACTGGGGCAAACTCGAAAAAACACTTGATTTTAATATGACATACAAACTGGCCACCGGCGAGGAAATTACGGTTGATTCAGCCGTAATATCCCAAATGCTTCTTCTTGACGAAAACGGAGATTTTGTTTTTGAAGACGGTGAGGCTGTAATCGATTCCGAAAAAGTGCTTGCTTTTGTTCAGGATATGTCCGATAAATACGACAACCTTTACAAGGATAAGTATTTCGATACGACAAGCGGAGGCACGGTTACGATTCCGTATACCAGATATACGACATACGGAAGCCTTATGAATGTAAAAGCTGAAGCAGAAGAACTTGAGGCTCTGATAAAATCTCATAAAAGTCCCGGCGAGAGAGAACCGATTTATATCAAAAAAGAGGACAGGGGCACATACGCCAACAATTACGGCGGTACTTATGTCGAAGTCGATATCACCAATCAGCACATGTATTATTATGTGAATAACAATCTTGTGTTTGACACCGAAGTAGTTACAGGCTGCAAGGCAAACGGCAATATGACTCCCGACTGCGTATGTTTTATTCTTAACAAGGCAAGAAATGTCACTCTGATAGGACCGGGATATGAATCCTTTGTATATTACTGGATGTGTATCACCGGCCAGATCGGTATTCATGATGCAACCTGGAGAAGAACTTTCGGAGGAGAGATTTATCTATGGGGTGGTTCGCACGGCTGTATCAACACGCCTCTTAACAAGATGAGCGAGCTGTATGATATGATGGAAATCGGAACTCCCGTTATCGTTCATCATTATGAGCCGCCTGTTGTCGAAGAAGATGAAGATACATTAGAATCGGATGAAGATGTGATTGAGGATTCTGAAGATACGGAAGAAACCGAAGAGGTTACGGAATCGGATGAATCTGGAGAAACGACAGATACTGATAATAATGAATCTTCAGAAGAGTAATCTGGATTTTATCAATTTTGAAATTAACCGGACATATTTGATGTCCGGTTTTTTATGATATAAGAGTTATGTAACCTACTTCAAACCCTTTATTTATGGACAAAATTTATATTATTCGAGATATTGTTAAAATTTTATCATTTTTGACATTTTTTGTATTGACTTAATATTTTTATAAAAGTAAAATAGTGAACGTGAATTTATTTACCCAAAGGGTATGTATTTAAATTTTTAATAAAAAATCGGAGGCTATATCATGGCAAGAGTTTACAATTTCTCTGCAGGTCCCGCTGTTTTACCTGAAGAAGTTTTAAAAGAAGCAGCAGCAGAAATGATGGATTATCAGGGTTCGGGTCAGTCCGTAATGGAAATGTCTCATCGTTCAAAAGTTTATGACAAAATCATTAAAGATGCGGAAGCAGATTTAAGAGAGCTTATGAACATTCCTGACAATTACAAAGTTTTATTCCTTCAGGGCGGCGCTAACCAGTTCTTCGCAGAAGTTCCCATGAACATGATGAAGAATAGAAAGGCCGGCTATATTATCACAGGTCAGTGGGCAAAGAAGGCATTTGCAGAAGCTAAAATTTACGGAGAAGCTGTAGAACTCGCTTCAAGCGCAGATAAGACTTTCTCATATATTCCCGATTGTTCAGATCTTCCTATCACAGATGATATGGACTATGTATATATTTGCGAGAACAATACCATTTACGGTACAAAGTTTAAAACTCTTCCCAACACAAAGGGCAAAGATCTTGTTTCCGATGTATCTTCATGTTTCTTATCAGAGCCCGTTGATGTTACAAAGTATGCTGTAATCTACGGCGGCGTTCAGAAGAACGTAGGTCCTGCAGGCTGTGTTATCGCAATCATCAGAGAAGATTTAATCACAGACGATGTTCTTCCCGGAACTCCCACAATGCTTAAGTGGAAGACTCAGGCAGACAACGATTCTTTATACAACACACCACCCTGCTATACAATTTACATCTGCGGTAAGGTGTTCAAATGGTTAAAGAAGATGGGCGGTCTTGAGAAGATGAAAGAACTTAACGAGAGGAAAGCCGCAATCCTTTACGATTACCTTGATCAGTCCACACTTTTCACAGGTACTGTTGTAAAAGAAGACAGATCCTTAATGAACGTTCCTTTCGTATGCAAGATTGACGATGCTGAAAAGAAAGCCGAAATGGAAGCTAAGTTCATAAAAGAAGCAACAGAAGCAGGATTTGTAAACCTTAAAGGACACAGAAGTGTCGGCGGTATGAGAGCATCCATCTACAATGCTATGCCTATTGAAGGTGTTGAAAAGCTCGTTGAATTTATGAAGAAATTCGAGAAGGAGAATGCATAATGTTTAAGTATAACTGCCTTAACCCTATCGCTCAGGTAGGTCTTGATAATTTTGATGACAAATATGTTGCAACAGATGATTTTGCAGATGCTGACGGCGTGCTCGTAAGAAGTGCCGTAATGCATGATATGGAGCTTTCAGACAAGCTTCTCTGCGTAGCAAGAGCCGGTGCTGGCGTTAACAACATTCCTCTTGATAAGTGCGCAGAAAAAGGTATCGTTGTATTCAATACACCCGGTGCAAACGCTAACGGTGTAAAAGAACTCGTTATCGCAGGTATGCTTCTTGCAAGCCGTGATATCGTAGGCGGTATCGAATGGGTTAAAGAAAACAAAGACGACGAGAATATTGCAAAGACTGCAGAGAAGGCTAAAAAAGCATTCGCAGGTACAGAAATCGACGGCAAGAAGCTCGGCGTTATCGGCCTCGGCGCTATAGGTGTTAAAGTTGCTAACGCAGCCAAGAGCCTTCATATGGAAGTTTACGGATACGATCCTTATCTTTCAATCAATGCTGCCTGGAGTTTAAGCAGAGACATCAAGCATGTTAACAGTCTTGATGAAATCTATGAGAACTGTGATTTTATCACAATTCATGTTCCCGCTATGGATTCCACCAAGAACTATATCAATGCGGAAGCTTTCTCAAAGATGAAAGACGGCGTTATTCTTCTTAACTTCGCACGTGACGTACTCGTAGACGAAACAGCTTTGCTTGAAGCAATCAAATCAGGCAAGGTTCGTAAATATGTATCAGACTTTGCAAATCCCAAGACTGCAGGTCAGGATGGCTGCATCGTAATACCTCACCTCGGAGCTTCAACGGAAGAGTCCGAAGACAACTGTGCAAAGATGGCTGTTAAGGAAATGAAGGATTACCTTGAAAACGGTAATATCATCAATTCCGTTAACTATCCCAACTGCGATATGGGTATCTGCTCACAGGCATCCAGAGTTGCGATTTTCCATAAGAATATCGCTAACATGATCACAAAGTTCACAGGACTTTTCGGTGAATTAAATATCAATATCACCGATATGACCAACAAGTCCAAAGGTGATTATGCTTATACTATGATCGATTCCGAAAGCTCCGATCTTGACGATATCATCAAGAAACTTGAAGCTATGGAAGGCGTTATCAGAGTAAGAAGAGTTAAATAAGTTTGGATAAACGGGCGACATCTTTAGTTTTTGTCGCCCTTTTTTCGATAAAGTCTATAGGGGTTTATAATGCAGGAGAAAAACATATCGCAGGTAGTTATCTCGAGACTTCCGAGATATTTCAGATACTTGGGCGATTTAAAAGACGAGGGAATGGAAAGAATTTCCTCCGGCGAACTTTCTAAAAGAATGAATGTGACCGCGTCCCAGATAAGACAGGATTTCAATCATTTCGGAGGTTTCGGTCAGCAGGGTTACGGTTACAATGTAAATTATCTCTACGAAGAGATAGGCAAGATACTCGGGCTTGATAAAAGACATAATCTTATCATTATCGGCGCTGGCAACTTGGGACAAGCTCTTGCCAATTATATGAATTTTGAAAAAAGAGGCTTTTTCGTAAAAGGCATATTCGACCGCAAGGAAAGCCTTATCGGAACGGATATCAGAGGAATGAAAGTAATGCATACCGATGATATTCCCGAGTTTATTAAAAACAACAATATCGATATTGCTGTTCTGACACTTCCGAAGCAGGGAGCCACCGAAATCTGCAAGACTCTTGTCAACTGCGATATTTCGGGTATCTGGAACTTTGCTCATGTGGATCTGGACGTTCCCGACAGGATAAATGTTGAAAATGTTCACTTATCGGACAGCCTGATGAAATTATCGTTCAAGATTCATGAAAACGAGAATTGATTTTTTAAGCATTTTAAACCGGAGATTGAAATAATCTCCGGTTTTTTATTTTTAATGCGTTTAAATCTTTTATGATAAATACTTTTTATAAATTTTTAATGTAAGAATGCCCATAAATGTGGTATTATAATAAAAAATAAAAGGGTGTTTGGGAATTCTATGAACTATAATCCGCATTTAAACAAAAGGAATGAAAAAGGCAACAAAGGAACCTTCGGATCCGTCCTTGTTATCGCAGGTAACGAGAGCATGTCCGGATGCGTTTATTTTTGTGCCATGGCAGCCTTAAGAAGCGGCTGCGGAATGGTAAATATTTTTACCGACAGAAACAATATCGAATCGTTAAAGGTACTGATGCCTGAGGCCATATTTGACTGGTTTGACAATATCAAGCATCCTGTATTTGACGAAAAAGACACTTTCTTTAAGGATAAACTTGACCGTCTTTTAAAGAAGGCAGATTCGGTTGTGGTCGGACCCGGACTCGGGATCAGGGAAGATACGCTTAAAATTACGGAATATGTTTTAAAGAACTATAACGGCAATATTATCATTGATGCCGATGCTCTTAATTCCATTTCCGTAAAATATAAATTCGCAAATGTATTAAGCGAGGATTTTAAGGCTGATACAAATCATCCGCTTTTCAACAAAGACAAAAACAGAACTGTTATTATTACACCGCATATTCTTGAACTGGCAAGATTGACTTCGCTTAAAACGGAAGAGGTCAAGCAGAATCTTGACGACCTTGCGTTAAAGATTGCCAAAGAATACGGAATTATCACAGTATTTAAAGATGCATCAACCAGAGTAAGCGACGGAACCGACCTTTATGTCAATAAATCCGGCAATTCTTCTTTGTCTACTGCAGGCGCGGGAGATATTCTCGCAGGCATGATAGCTGCTTTAGTCATAAACGAAGAATATCCTTTCAGAGGAATTAATACTGCGGTTTATCTTCACGGAAGAGCAGGTGAATTCGCAGGCAAAGATTTGACCGCTTTCTGCGTTACCGCAAGAAATATTCTTGATTATCTGCCCAATGCATTTTCGGCGTTAAAGATTAATGATAGAATATACAATAATTGTGTTATTTTAGAGGTTATGAATGCTAGTAAGTAATTATCTGGGTTTTGAATTTTATTATTTTGAGGATGCATGGCCTTTTTATATAATTCTTTTAGTCCTGTTTATCATCGAGACACTTCTTTCAGTCAGTCTTTATGTAGTAGAAGACTTCAACGAAGCCAATCTTTTATCCATCAGGGAAAAACTGTCTTCATCCGACGAAAAAAGTCTCCGCAAATTTTTAAAACATAAAAACAAATATATTAACAGATTTCATGCGGCGCTTATAACTTCGCATATGTTTGTTATTTTGCTCGCTGCCAACATAATCATTGATGTAACTGACCGCTTCACCTTAATAGCCGACTGGAGTGTTCTTCTTTATATCGGGTTTATACTGGTAATTCTTTTTGTATTTTTATTTTTTAATTTCCTGTTTTTCTTCCTGCTTCCGAGAAGAGTTTTCAGACATTCAACAGAATATGTTAAGGCTCTTTTTACATTGTTTTCTTTGAAAATCTCCGTAATTATGGCTCCGATTTCAGATTTTTCGGATTTTATTATCACGGGCTTCTTTAATATCATCGGTAAATCAAAATACAACAAGGAAGAAGAAGTAACGGAAGACGACATTCTTTCGATGGTTCAGGAATCCAACGTTCAGGGCATTATCGAAGATGATGAAGTGGCAATGATAAGCAATATCTTTGAACTTAATGACAAAGAAGCCAAAGATATCATGACCAACAGAAAAAATATCGTCGGCATAAACGGAAATACAAAACTTTCCGATGCCATCAAAATCATGCTTGAAGGCTCGAACAGCCGTTATCCCGTTTATATTGACAGCCTCGATCATATCATCGGTATTATTCACTTAAAAGACGCATTAAGATATCAGCTTAACAACAAAGACAGAGACGGTGCGATAAGAAGATATCCCAAACTTTTAAGAGAAGCCAGATTTGTATCCGAAACCAGAAAAATAGACGATCTTTTCAAAAAGATGAAAGACGATAAGCTTCAGATGGTTATCGTAATCGACGAATACGGTCAGACCAGCGGACTGGTCGCAATGGAAGACATCCTTGAAGAAATAGTAGGCAACATCCTCGACGAATACGACAAAGAAGAGACTTTCGTCGAGTCAAAAGGCGAGAAAAGCTACGAGATAGACGGTCTGACTCCTCTCGAAGAATTAAGCGAATATCTCGGCATCGACATGGAGAGTGAAGACGAGGACATCGAGACCATCAACGGATTTTTAATAAACAAGCTCGGATATGTGCCTGAAAACGATGATAAATCGGTCGTTGAGTACGGCGGATATTCGTTTAAAATACTCGAAGTTGAAAATCATATAATCAAATCCGTTTTTGTTACAAAATTAACCAGCGAAGATACAAATAATGATACTGATTTTATTGAAAAACAGGCATTAAAATGATATAATATGTTGTTGATTTTTAGGTTTTAGGAGGAACATATGTCCGGACATTCAAAATTTGCCAATATTAAACACAAAAAAGAAAAGAATGATGCAGCCAAAGGAAAGATTTTTACCATAATCGGACGTGAAATCGCGGTTGCCGTAAAAGAAGGCGGTCCCGATCCCGCGAATAACTATAAGCTTGCTACGGTTATAGCCAAAGCAAAGGCTAACAATATGCCTAACGATACGATTGACAGAGGTATCAAGAAAGCTGCCGGTGAAGGCGCAAACGTTACTTACGAACAGTGCACATACGAAGGATACGGTCCCAACGGTATCGCAATCATCGTCAAATGCCTTACAGACAACAAGAACAGAACAGCCAGCAATGTTCGTTCCGCATTTACCAAAGGACAGGGAAATATCGGAACACAGGGCTGCGTTTCATATATGTTTGACGAATGCGGTCAGATTATCATCGACAAGGAAGAATGCGATATGGATGCAGACGACCTTATGATGATTGCACTTGATGCGGGTGCGGATGATTTCAGCGACGAAGAAGACAGCTACGAAATTATCACATCTCCCGATGCCATCAATGATGTTATAAAAGCTATGGAAGACAACAACATTCCCATGGCTCAGGCTGAAGTTACAATGCTTCCGCAGAACTACATCAAGCTTGATGACGAAACAGCCATCAAGAATCTTCAGAGAACACTCGATCTGCTCGATGAAGATGACGACGTTCAGAACGTTTATACTAACTGGGACGAAGAATAATTAAACTATTATAAAGGACTACGAGGAATTAAAAAAATGAGCGATTACAGTATTGAGACAAAATGTATTCAGTCGGGTTGGAAACCCTCTAAAGGCGAAGCAAGAATTTTACCCATCTACCAGTCAACCACTTTTAAGTATGACACATCCGAACAGATGGGAGATTTGTTTGATTTAAAAGCTTCGGGTTATTTTTATACCAGACTTCAGAACCCTACCAATGATTATGTTGCAGCCAAGATTTGTGATATGGAAGGCGGAGCAGCCGCAATGCTTACATCATCAGGTCAGGCAGCCAACTTCTTTGCCGTATTCAACCTTGCGGAAGCAGGAGATCACATTATCATAAGCTCTGCGCTTTACGGCGGTACATTTAATCTTTTAACTACCACAATCGCAAAGATGGGCATTGAGACAACCATAGTAGATCCCGAGATTTCTCTCGAGGATTTAAGAAATGAATTCAAACCCAATACAAAATGTGTGCTTGCGGAATCTATTTCAAACCCTTCACTCGTTGTGCTTGATTTTGAAAAGTTTGCTACCGCAGCTCATGAAGCAGGTGTGCCTCTTATCGTTGACAACACATTCCCCACGCCGATTAACTGCAGACCTTTTGAATTCGGTGTTGATATAGTAACTCATTCAACAACCAAATACATGGACGGTCACGCCGTATCGGTCGGAGGATGCATCGTTGATTCCGGCAATTTTGACTGGACAAAATATCCCGACAAATTCCCCGGACTCTGCTTCCCCGATGAATCATATCACGGAACAAATTATACAGAGCAGTTCGGTAAGGCTGCATTTATCGTAAAAGCAACAGCAACACTTATGAGAGACTTGGGTTCCATTCAGTCTCCTCAGAACGCTTTCTACGTAAACTTAGGACTCGAAACACTTCACCTTCGTATGCAGAGACATTGCGAAAACGCGCTCGCAGTTGCAAAATGGCTTAAGGCGCAGGATAAGGTTGCATGGGTTAACTATCCCGGACTTGAAGGCGATGTTTATTACGAAAGAGCACAGAAGTATATGCCCAACGGAACATGCGGTGTTCTTACATTCGGCATAAAGGGCGGAAGAGAAGCCAGCATCAAATTTATGGATGCCTTAAAACTTGTAGCAATCGTTACACATGTTGCAGATACACGTTCATGCGTGCTTCATCCCGCATCACATACACACAGACAGATGACCGACGAACAGCTTCTTGAAGCCGGAGTAAAACCCGATTTAATCAGATTCTCCGTCGGTATTGAAAACGTAAACGATATTATAGCCGATCTCGAACAGGCATTTAAGGAAATTTAGTATGGATATTCTTTCGATAGTAGTTCCCTGCTACAACGAAGAGGAGATGCTTCCGATCACTTTTGAGAGTTTGAGAAACAAACTTGCGGAGCTGATTGAAAAGGGCAAGATTTCCCCCGAATCGTTTCTTCTTTTCATAGATGATGGCAGCAAGGATAAAACATGGGAATTAATCGATAACGAAAACAAAATTCACAAAGAAGTCAGAGGACTCAAACTTGCGGGCAATGTCGGACATCAGTTTGCATTGACCGCCGGTCTCATTTTTGCAAAAGACATCTGTGATATAGCCATTTCAATCGATGCCGACCTTCAGGATGATATCGATGTATTCGAGGAAATGGTTGATAAATATCACGACGGTAATGATATTGTTTACGGTGTCAGAAACAAAAGAAAGACTGATTCGATTTTTAAAAGAGTTACGGCACAGGGCTTTTATCGTGTAATGAACTTTTTCGGAGCCAAAACGATTTACAATCACGCAGATTTCAGACTTATGTCAAAAAGAGCGCTTGAACAGTTTTCGAAGTACTCCGAAGAAAATCTTTATTTAAGGGGAATTGTTCCTCTTATCGGGTACAAGACCGAATGTGTATATTACGACAGAAAAGTCAGAGTTGCCGGAAAGAGCAAATATCCGTTAAGAAAGATGATAGCCCTTGCGGTTGAAGGAATTACCTCATTCAGCGTAAAACCTATCAGGTATATCGTTCTTTTAGGATTTTTAAGCGTTTTCCTAAGCATTGCAGCTTTTGTATACGCACTTGTTTCTTTCTTCTTAAAGACCGTGGAACCCGGATGGACTTCACTGATAGTGAGTATCTGGTTCTTAGGCGGTGTACAGCTTATTTCGATTGGCCTTATAGGCGAATATATAGGCAAGATTTACATGGAAGTCAAAAGACGTCCGAGATATAACATTGAGAAGTATACTTCTTGATTTTCAGGGTTGGAAGGTTAATTTATGGTTACAAAGAAAAACATATATCATTATATTTTGTATGTGATATTTGCTTTAATCTTTTTTTGTGCCATCGGGCTTTATTCGGTCAGTATGACGAATGCGGCAGCCGGCAGTTCTATAGTTCCTATGCTTATAAGATACGGAATTGTATTTATTGCGACCGCGCTGCTTGTTGTTTTATTTAAATTCGTAGTTCCTAAAATACCCGAAAAGTTCCAGATTAAAGAACTTCCCGTTATTTCTAAAGCTTACGAGGTTATAGGATTTTTAAGCGCCCTGACGCTTATGATTTTTGCCAGAGTGATGGTAATAACTTCACACTTCGGCGAGGAAATAAGCAATGCATATTATGATTATGCTCTCGGCGTTACGGAACATATTCCCGGAACATCCTGGGGAGTATATGCTTATGCTTCCGTTTGCAGGCTTTTATGCAAGATAAGCTCCACTCCTTATCCGATTTATGCATTTAATATACTGCTTCAGGCCGGTATTATAGCGTTTGCGTATTTTATGTTAAAACGCTCTTTCAGAATGAGATACGGCGTTCTGGCAGTTTTGATTTTATGTTTTACACCGTATTCGATTAATGCGGTAATGAATATTTCCCCCGACAAGCTTCTGGCATTTCTTTATGTAGCTTATCTTTATTATCTGTCGTGGGTAATTTATTTAAATAAAAAGTCGCATATAATCGACGGTTATCAGATGCTTTACATAGTGGCTCTCGGTGTTTTTTCGGGATTTGTCGCAATGTGGGATATATTGGGAGTTTCACTTCTTGTACTGACCGTCAGCATGCTTTTGCTTACATGCAAAAAATATACGGAAACCATATTCCAGAATAAATTCATACAGTCCGGAATATATATTGTATCCTTCGCAGGATCGTTGTTCCTTTTCTTAAATCTGTTTTACAATAACGGATTAAACAAAATGGACAATGTTCTGAATTACATTTATTCTTTCATTCCCAACGGACTTTCGCTTACATTTGAAGCTCCGATGGAAAAGAGAGTTGAAGGCATTGCGATATTTGTATTTGCGGCAATCGCAATTTTTGCATTTATAAGAAATGAATTCGACAAAGGTCTTCCTTTCGTAATTATTATCGATTTTGTATCGGTATTCACTTTTGTGAAATTTAATACCGGAGAATATTCTTATATTCTCAATTTCTTCTTTATCCTGATAACCGTTATCGGAATTCTTGAACTTCCTAATTTCATGCTTTCGGCCGAAGAAGTCAGCGCTGCCGAAAATGAAAGAATGAAGGCTAAATATAGAAATAACGATGACAGCGAAGAAGAAAAATACAACAGTTACAAGCCTTCTTACAGAAGCAAGACCGAACCTTCGCCTGAAAAGAAGGTAGAGGAAGAAGAGAAGGATTTAAAGGCCGTTACCATTGCTTCGGGTAAAATCGAAAATAAGAAAATCGAAGAAACCAAGCCCGAAAAACCTTTACCCGCAGTGGTTGAAACACCTGAAGTTAAAGCTCCTTCGTTACCGGAGCGTATACCCGTTAACGCAGCCGAAACTGCGGCAAAAGAGGAGGTTACAGACAATATGAGAAGTCAAGCAACTGGTCTTACACTTGTGGAAACCGTTCCGGACAGAAGCAATACCGGATTTATCAAGAATCCGCTTCCCGGTCCCAAACCTCATGTTGCCAGAGAACTTACTTACGATTATGACTTTAAAGATGAAGACCTTGATTTTGATATAACCGATTTAAAGGGCAAAGATTATTATGACATCTAACGGTAATCGTAAAAGAAGAACTTCCTCTGCTTCTTCAAGAAGCAATTCGAACAGAAGAAGTTCTTCCGCACGTACTTCGAATAAAAAGAATACTTCAAAGAAAAGAACTAACGAAGAATATGAATTTGACTACGTAAGAGTACTTATTTACTTTGGCATATTTGTACTTTTTGCGGTTATGTTTTTATTTTCGCTCGGAATATTCGATGGAGGAGTAGGTCTTTTTATAACTAAATTTATAAAAGGACTGTTTGGCTTTACTGCATTCGTTCTGCCGATTGTCGGGATACTTACCACGGTTTACTGTATCGTAAAGGATACAACCAAGAAAACTGTTTTTAATGTTATCTCGGCAGTTCTTTTTGTGGCCTGCGTGGGCATGATAGCTCATCTTTTTGCATATTCTGATATAAGCTCTGCTTCGCTAGTCGAGTCATTAAAAATCTTTTATCATGATGGCAAAGGCGGTGGAGCCGTATTCGGATTTCTTGCGTATATCATAGATATAAGCTGTGGCAGAGCTCTTGTGTGGATACTTTCCATAGTTCTTATGATAGCAAGTATCGTTGTTATGTTTGGTAAATATATTGTCAGATATTCCAAGATTTTATATGCTAGATATCACGATTTGGAAGATCCCGACCCCGAAGCGGAGAGAGAATATACCGAGAGAGAAATTCAGAGACTTCGCGAAAAAGAAGCGGCCAGAAGAAAAAAGGTTTCGTATAAAATCGTAGAAGATCCCGAAGAAGATACGAATAAAGGTAAAAACAAGATTATTGATGTTGCACCTTCGGATATCAAACCAATATCCGAGGAAATTCTGTATAAAGACACTGAAAAAGCAGCTAAAAAAGAGATTAAAGGCGAATCGGGAGACATTCATCAGATTCATGCCAAGAATATTAAAAAAGATCCGAATACAGACGAAATCAGACCCATTAATGTATATTCCGATGATACGCCTGTAAAATCAAGACCTGTAAATAATGAGATTTCACCTGTTTCGACCATAAAAGAAACGCCCGCTGAGGAAACTCTTCCGGTAGTAAAAATGACACCCGGTGCTGTTTCGATGATTGAAAACAATGCTCCGGCACAGGCTCAGATTTCCGAAGATCCGACACTTGATTTATATAAGACCAAGAAGAACGACGCACCCTTAAAACCTTACAAATTTCCTCCTGTTACTCTTTTAAATAAGGGTAGCAGAACATCAAAGAGTAAGGGTGACGAATTAATAGAAACGGCCAACAAACTTAAGGAAACTCTTTCAACTTTCGGAGTCGAGGTTTCAATCGATCCCGCCAACTGTTCGAAAGGTCCGGCTGTTACAAGATATGAATTAACTCCGGCTCCCGGTGTAAAGGTTTCGAGGATTGTATCTTTGTCGGACGATATTAAATTAAGTCTCGGTGCAGCAGACATAAGAATCGAAGCTCCGATACCCGGTAAAAGCGCCGTAGGTATAGAAGTCCCGAATTCCGAGAGTTCGTCGGTTCCTTTCAGAGATTTGATTGAATCGGCCGAATTTCATAATTCTAAATCCAATCTTGCATTTGCCGTCGGAAAGGATTTATCGGGTCAGGTCGTAATATCCGATATTGCGAAGATGCCTCATCTTTTGATAGCAGGTGCTACCGGTTCGGGTAAATCGGTTTGTATAAATACAATTATTATGAGTATTTTATACAAGGCTCATCCCGAAGATGTAAAACTGATACTGATTGACCCCAAAGTAGTTGAATTAAGCGTTTATAACGGTATTCCCCATTTGCTTTTACCTGTTGTAACCGATCCCAAACAGGCGAGTGCTTCGCTTCACTGGGGTGTCAGCGAAATGGAAGACAGATATAAAAAATTTGCCGATGCGGGTGTAAGAGATCTCAAAGGCTATAACGAAAAAGCCGCAGAGGACCCAACAATAACCAAACTTCCGCAGGTTGTAATCATTGTGGACGAGCTTGCGGATTTAATGATGGTTGCAGGCAAGGAAGTAGAAGAATCCATATGCCGTCTGGCTCAGCTTGCAAGAGCCGCAGGCATACATCTTATTATTGCCACGCAAAGACCTTCGGTGGATGTAATTACAGGTCTTATCAAGGCAAATATGCCCAGCCGTATAGCTTTTAGCGTATCGTCCGGTATCGATTCAAGAACAATTCTTGATTCAAACGGTGCGGAAAAACTTCTCGGTAAAGGTGATATGCTTTTCTTCCCTCAGGGAATGAACAAACCTTCCAGAGTTCAGGGATGTTTCGTATCCGACAACGAAGTTCTCGATGTCGTTGATTTTATAAAGAATCAGAACATAAAAGGCTATGACGAGAGAATCATGGAAAGTGTCAAAGGCGGCGGAATGAGTACTACGGTTCCCGCTCCCGGAGGAGACCTCGATGAACTCTTCGGTCAGGCAGGCATGTTCATAATAGGCAAGGAAAAAGCGTCAATAGGCGCTTTGCAGAGAGCTTTTAAGATAGGCTTTAACAGAGCAGCCAGAATTATGGACCAGCTTGAAGCAAAGGGAGTTGTGGGACCCGAAGAAGGCACCAAACCCAGAAAAATCCTTATGGACGAAGCCGAATTTACCGCAATGGTTAATTCTATAGAGTAAATAATAAAAAATTCAAAGGAGAAGATTATGAAATCGGATATTGAAATTGCTCAGAGCGCAAAAATGAAACCAATTACCGAGGTAGCAAAACTGCTTGATATTCCTGAAGATGATTTGGAATTATACGGTAAATACAAGGCAAAATTATCGGATGAATATATCAACTCCGTAAAAGACAATAAAGACGGCAAACTTGTTCTCGTAACCGCCATTAACCCCACACCCGCAGGTGAAGGAAAGACAACTACCACGGTCGGTCTCGGACAGGCTTTGGGACTTATGGGCAAGAAAGCTGTTATAGCTTTAAGAGAGCCCTCACTCGGACCGTGCTTCGGTATTAAAGGCGGTGCTGCAGGCGGCGGAATGGCACAGGTCGTTCCCATGGAAGATTTAAACCTTCATTTTACCGGTGACTTCCATGCAATCACATCAGCAAACAATTTGCTTGCGGCTCTTTTAGACAATCATATTCAGCAGGGTAATCAGCTTGGTATCGACACAAGAAGCGTAGTATGGAAAAGATGCCTTGATATGAATGACAGAGCATTAAGAAATATAGTAATCGGTCTTGGTGCAAAGGCTGACGGCGTTGTCAGAGAAGATCATTTTGTAATTACGGTTGCTTCAGAAATCATGGCAATTCTCTGTCTCGCAAGTGATATGGAAGACCTCAAGGAAAGACTCGGTAAGATTGTGGTTGCTTACAATTTTGCGGGTGAACCCGTTACCGCCAAGGATTTGGGCGGCGTAGGTTCGATGGCAGCTCTTTTAAAAGATGCACTCAAACCCAACCTTATTCAGACACTTGAAAATACACCCGCTATTGTTCACGGCGGACCTTTTGCAAATATAGCTCACGGCTGTAACTCGGTAAGAGCCACAAAGACTGCTTTAAAGATTGCAGATTACTGCATCACCGAGGCAGGTTTCGGCGCAGACCTCGGAGCAGAAAAATTCCTTGATATCAAATGCCGTATGGCAGGACTTAAGCCCGACGCAATAGTGCTCGTTGCAACAGTACGTGCTCTTAAATATAACGGAGGCGTTCCCAAGGATCAGTTATCGGCAGAAAATCTGGATGCATTAAAGAAGGGTATCGTTAATCTTGAAAAACATATCGAAAACCTTCAGAAATACGATGTTCCCGTTGTTGTAACACTTAATGCATTTGTTACCGATACCGAAGCTGAAACATCATTCGTAAAAGATTTTTGTATTTCCAGAGGCTGCTCGTTTGCGCTTTCCGAAGTATGGGAAAAGGGAGGCGAAGGAGGTGTCGAACTTGCCAAAACTCTTCTTGAAACTCTCGAAACCAAAGAGAGTCATTACCATCCTTTATACAAGGACGAGCTTTCACTGGAAGAAAAGATTGAAACGATCGCGAAAGAGATTTACGGTGCTGACGGTGTAAATTATTCTTCAACCGCTAAGAAGCAGCTTGAAAAATTAACCAAACTCGGTTTTGCTAACATGCCTGTATGTATTGCAAAGACTCAATATTCACTTTCCGACGATCCTACTTTGCTCGGACGTCCGACCAATTACAATATTGAAGTCAGAGAATGCTATGTATCTGCAGGCGCAGGTTTTGTGGTAGTTATTACCGGTCAGATAATGACCATGCCCGGACTTCCCAAGGCTCCCGCAGCACTTGGAATTGACGTTGTTGACGGCAAGATTACGGGTCTTTTCTAAATCAAACTTGACATTTATACAAATTTTTAATATTCTCGGAGGAAAAAATGGCTGAATTAATCGACGGAAAACTCATATCGGCTCAGATTAAGGATGAATGCAAAGAAAAAGTTGCGCTCCTAAAAGATAAAGGAATCGAAGTAACACTTGCTGTTATACAGGTAGGCGAAGATCCCGCAAGCAGTGTATACGTAAGCAACAAAAAGAAAGCCTGCGAATATATCGGAGCCAATTCCTTATCATACAATCTTAAAGAAGATTCGACACAGGAAGAGCTTCTTAAACTCATTGACGAGCTTAATAACGACGATAAGGTAAACGGAATTCTCGTTCAGCTTCCTTTGCCCAAACATTTCAATGAAGACGAAGTTATAAGAAGAATCAATCCCGACAAGGATGTCGACGGTTTTCATCCAATCAACGTCGGAAGACTTTCAATCGGCGAAAAAGGCTTTGTTTCATGTACTCCCGCAGGCATTATTGAGCTTTTAAAAAGAAGCAATGTGGAAATTGAAGGCAAGGAATGTGTTATTATCGGCAGAAGCAATATAGTCGGCAAACCCATGTCGATGCTTATGTTAAGAGAAAACGCAACCGTTACGGTATGCCATTCGAGAACAAAGAATTTAAGTGAAGTTACAAAAAGAGCTGATATTCTTATAGTTGCAATCGGCAAGCCCAAAATGATAGATGCTTCATACGTAAAAGAGGGTGCTACAGTAATCGACGTAGGTATTCACAGAGTCGATCCGAACAGCAAAAAGCTTTGCGGAGACGTTGATTTTGAAAGCGTTGAGCCCGTTGCGGGCAAAATTACACCCGTACCCGGCGGAGTAGGTCCCATGACCATTGCAATGTTAATGAGTAATCTTGTAAATTCAGTAGAGTAAGGAAAAACATATGAAATGTCCTAACTGCGGTTCACACGTCGAAGAAGGCAATCTTTTCTGCGAAGTGTGCGGTGAAGAAATTAATATAGTTCCCGAATACGATCCCGATGTAGATTTATCTGTCGATATCGACGGCGTTTTTGACCATACAAAGGAAATCAATGTAGGAGAGGTCAAAAAACAGAAGAAGGTTCCCAAATCAAGAAACGAGTACTATGAGAAAAACAAGCATGTTTCAAGGGAAAAGGTTATCGATTCCGTTGACGACTGGGATGAAGAAGACCCTAATGAAGTCGGCGCAATCAAAGACCTCATTCTTTCCGTGGTTGATTTCTGGAACAGAAACATCTTTACGAAAATAGTCGTACTGTTTGTGGTTCTTTTGTTTGTCGGCTTTATTTTTGTATGTATTTTCGGTGTAAGAAAATTAATCGACAGACAGTCAATCGATTATTTAATCGAGCAGGCCGAAACCTCTTACAGAAACAAGGACTACGAGACTGCCATTGATTATTATGAAAAAGCCATAGAGAAAGCTGGACATGAAGCTGTTTACGTTCCGGTAAGAGGAGGAACGGACGGGGCTCAGCTGAGCTTCAGAGGCCTCCCGTGCCCGAATCTCGGAACCGGCGGTTATGCTTTCCACGGACCGTATGAACACATTTCCGTTCAGAACATGGACTACGGCGAGACCGCGGTCTTCGACCTGGCGCCCGGGGCGGACGCCATCTCCCGGG
>CACWZK010000013.1 GCA_902765365.1 uncultured Lachnospiraceae bacterium | reverse complement strand
AAAATCTTCCAATTCTTCATCATCACCATAATTGTCCGTTAAAGTTTCTTCGTTAACAGTTTCTTCTTCAATCTCGGATACGATATCCGAAACATCATTATCGGCGGGATAATCCGAAATAGTCTTGGATTTACAACCGATAAATAAAGCTAAGCACAATACAACGCCAACAGTTACAAATAAATTCAAGCAATTCTTTCCGGTCAATTTAAAACCTCCTTATTAAATTTTGGACATATTGTATCTGATGAAGTATCCTTTTTTAGATAAAAATGTATTAAATTATTAAATCAAAGATGTACCGTCAAGTTCTCCTTCTACATCCAATAGTTTAAGTACCGTCGACCCGATATCCGCAAATGTAGGACGCGTGGAACAGTTAACGGGTTTGATTTTCTTACCGTAACAAATAAAAGGAATATACTCTCTCGTATGGTCCGTGGTCTTTGTAAATCCGGGGTCGCAGCCGTGATCCGCGGTAATCATAAGGCAGTCATCATCGCCGAGCTTATTAAGAAGTTCGGGCAGTCTTGAATCAAAATATGCAAGTGCTTTAGCATAGCCTTCGATGTCTCTTCTGTGACCGTAAACCATATCAAAATCAACGAGATTGGTAAAACAGATTCCGTTAAAGTCTCTGTCCATCCAGGCAAGTGTTTTGTTAATGCCGTCTTCGTTTGACTCGGTATAAACATAATCGGTGATTCCGCTTCCGGCAAAGATATCGTATATCTTTCCGATTGACAAAACATCTTTTCCAGCATCTTTTATGATATTTAACATCGTATCCTTAGGAGGTACGAGTGAGAAATCATGACGGTGAGGCGTTCTGTAGTAATTACCGCTCTCCCCTAAAAAAGGTCTGGCGATTACTCTGCCCACACCGTGCTCACCCTGTACTATTTCTCTTGCGATTCTGCAGTATTTATACAATTCGTCAAGGGGAACGACTTCCTCGTGCGCTGCAATCTGGAATACGGAATCCGCGGAAGTATATACTATAAGTGCGCCTGTTTTTACATGCTCGTCACCGTAATCGGCTATTACCTTGGTGCCTGAATATGTGGCATTGACTATAGTCTTGCGCCCTGTTCTTTTTTCAAATTCATCGATAACTTCTTTGGGAAATCCGTTAGGATATGTAGGCATGGGCTTGGGTGATACAAGGCCGGCGATTTCCCAGTGACCTATTGTAGTGTCCTTACCCATTGATTTTTCCCTCATACGGGCTATTAAGGCGTCGTGCTTACTGTTTTTAACAGCTTCACTTATTTCTTCATATAACGCCTTCTGAGAGCTTTCAAGGCCATTAATATCCTTGGATGTAAAAGATACATCCACTCCGTCAATATTAAAAAGCCCGAGCTTCGCCATATTGGGCATATCGAAATATTCACTCGATGCACATGATCTGATTGTGTTGGATCCGACGTCTCCGAAAAGATCGGCATCAGGTTCTTCGCCGATTCCAAAACTGTCTAAAACTATAAGAAATACTCTTTTCATATACAGTCCCCCAATAAAACAAGTTTTTTTAAATATATACCTTTAATTTAATTCATCGCTGAAAATAATCGTATCGATTTTATCAAAACGAATATCATGCATACCCATTCCTTTAAAATAATCATTCTCAAAATCCTTACATACATACCATTCATAAGGATTGTAGGAAGATAAATTTATATTTCCCATATCCGGTAAGTCGCTTTCATCCACCACCCAGTGATAATCATTTATAAGTTTTTCTGCTTCTTCGTCGGAAATTGTAAAATAACCGTGATGAACGGTATCTCCTCCGGGTGAAACCTGAGTAGTTCCGAGTATATTCCAGCAATAATAGCAGGATTCGCATTCACCGCCCGTTACATTGTTAAAGTTTTTGCTTATCCACGAAATATCGTTACTGTATTCATGCTCATAGTGAAGCGGTTTGTATGTAACCAAAGCAGCAATTACAAGAACTATTATCGCTATAAAAATAATTACTCCTAAAATAAGCGAAATTATCTTTTTACCAACAAGTCCAAACATAAAAAACTCCCAATTCCAAACTATGTCTATTATAGCATATTTATTATTCGTAAAAAAATGATTTTATGCATCAGCAATGCAATAAAAAAGCCGGACTCTGACGAATCCGGCTTAATATGTTTATATTGGATTTTATACATCCTTGATGGAGAAGCTCATTCTGCCCATCTTGTCTTTGCCCATGCACTTAACGGTTACTTTGTCACCGAGTGTAAGAACATCTTCGACATGCTCGATTCTCTGCTTTGCAATCTTGGAGATGTGAACCATGCCTTCTTTTCCGGGTGCGAATTCTACGAATGCGCCGAATTCCTTGATGGAAACAACAACACCCTTAAGAATCTGACCTTCCTCATAATCTGTAACGATGGTGTTAATCATATTGATTGCTTCGTTAATCTTGTCGATATCTGTACCGCATACGCCAACCTTGCCGTCGTCGGTAATATCAATCTTAACGCCTGTACGAGCGATGATTTCGTTGATTGTCTTACCCTTCTGTCCGACAACATCACCGATCTTATCGGGATCGATTGTAATCTGAACAATCTTGGGAGCATATTTGCTGATTTCTTTTCTGGGTTCTGCGATAGCTTTCTTCATGCAGTTATCCATGATGAAAAGTCTTGCTTCACGACATCTTGCGATAGCACCTTCAACGATCGGTCTTGTAAGACCGTGAATCTTAATATCCATCTGAATTGCTGTGATACCGTCTACAGTACCTGTAACCTTAAAGTCCATATCTCCGAAGAAGTCTTCGAGACCCTGGATATCTGTAAGAAGGATGAAATCATCATCTGTCTCGCCTGTTACAAGACCGCAGGAAATACCTGCAACCATCTTCTTAATGGGAACACCGGCAGCCATAAGTGACATACATGATGCACATGTGGATGCCATTGATGTTGAACCGTTGGATTCGAATGTTTCGGATACGCAACGGATAGCGTAAGGGAATTCTTCCTCTGAAGGAAGTACGGGGATAAGAGCTCTCTCAGCCAATGCACCGTGACCGATTTCACGACGTCCGGGACCTCTTGAAACCTTTGTTTCACCTACAGAGTATGCAGGGAAGTTGTAATGATGCATATATCTCTTGGAAGTTTCGTTGTCATCAAGACCGTCAATCTTCTGAACTTCGGAAAGAGGTGCAAGAGTACATACATCACAGATCTGTGTCTGTCCTCTGGTGAACATGGATGAACCGTGAACTCTGGGGATGATATCTACTTCAGCTGCAAGAGGTCTGATCTGAGTGATTTCACGACCGTCGGGACGCTTGTGATCCTTAAGAATCATCTTTCTTACAGTCTTCTTTTCGTACTGATAAATAGCTTCTCCTAAAATAGCAAGCCATTCTTCGTTCTCGGCAAAAGCTTCTTCTAATTTTTCTGTGATAACACGGATATTCTCTTCTCTCTTCTGCTTTTCATCCGTAAATACAGCAACTTCCATTTCTTCGGGAGTTACGATTTCTTTCATCTTTGCAAAGAGTTCTTCGGGAATAGCGCATGATTCATATTCATGTTTGGGCTTACCAACCTCGGCAACAATCTGATTAATCCATGCAATAATTGTCTGGTTGATTTCATGAGCCTTGTAAATAGCCTCAATCATCTTTGCTTCGGGAACTTCGTTAGCGCCTGCTTCAATCATGATAACTTTTTCGCTTGTTGAAGCAACTGTTAACTGCATGTCGCCGTTCTTCCACTGTTCCTGGTTAGGGTTGATAATGAATTCTCCGTCAATCAGACCAACCTGAGTCGTAGCGCAGGGACCGCAGAAAGGAATATCCGAAATGGATGTAGCGATTGCTGAACCAAGCATTGCAACAAGCTCGGGACGGCACTCGGGATCAACGCTCATTACGAGGTTGTTTAAAGTTACATCGTTTCTGTAATCCTTGGGGAATAAAGGTCTCATGGGACGGTCGATTACACGGCTTGTCAGAATTGCGTTCTCTGAAGCCTTACCTTCTCTTTTGTTGAAACCTCCGGGAATCTTTCCTACAGCGTATAATTTCTCTTCGTACTCAACGGAAAGAGGGAAAAAGTCGATTCCGTCTCTGGGCTTCTCGGAAGCTGTAGCAGTAGAAAGAACCGTTGTGTCGCCGTAATGCATAAAAGCGGCGCCGTTTGCCTGAGCTGATACTCTTCCGATATCTACGGATAATGTACGTCCGGCAAGTTCAAGACTGAATGTTTTAAATGCCATTTTTCTTCTCCTTTAATATTTTTTATATTAAGGCAGAAGTGCCGAAACTACTGAAAATATCACCAAATATAATTTATTTCATAACACTTTCAGTGGCTTCGGAATGTACTTCTGCCAGGTTACAAATTGTTGGTTCTAATTAAACACATTAAGGCGGACAATAAATGCCCGCCTGTAGGTTTAATTACTTTCTGAGACCAAGTTTCTCAATAAGAGCACGATATCTTTCGATATCAGTATTCTTAAGGTAAGCAAGTAAGCCACGACGCTGACCAACTAACTTAAGAAGACCTCTGTTTGAGTGGAAATCCTTGGGATTCTTTTTCATATGCTCAGTGAGCTCCTGAATACGAGCTGTAAGAACTGCGATCTGTACTTCGGGTGAACCTGTATCGCCTTCTGAACGAGCATACTCGGCAATAACTGCCTGCTTTTTCTCTTTGGAAATCATTCTTTTTGCCTCCTAAAATATATTTACTGCTAAATCCAGGTTGTAAGTCGGAGTGTCAAACAACATAGATTTAGTTCGCATACAAAAGACATATTACCACAAAACATTTAATATGTAAACCAATTTTTTCAAACATTTATTACTGTTACGCCTGTGATTCGCCGTCCTCTTTTCCTTCTTCGGAATTTTCGCCGTAAATCTTCTTATGTTCTTCGGCAATCTTTCTGACCTCATCCTCGCACTCGACAAATACTTTGGCAACAATGGGATCGAAATGTTTGCCGGAACCCTCTTTTATGATATTCATCGCATCTTCAAACTTCATTCCGGGCTTGTATACTCTCGCAGATACAAGCGCATCAAACACATCCGATACGGCCATGATTCTCGCCGACAAAGGAATTTCATCGCCCTTTAATCCGAACGGATAACCGGAACCGTCGTATTTTTCGTGATGATAAAGTGCAATGTTTTCGGCTTCTTTAAGATAATCCGAGGTAGATGATATCTTCATTGCATTCTCAATGATTTTGCCACCCTCTTTGGTATGCATTTTCATCTTTTCGAATTCTTCGTTGTCAAGTCTTCCGGGCTTGTTTAAAACAAGATCGGACACCTTGATTTTGCCTACATCATGAAGAGGTGCGGAATTGGCTACTTCGTAAATATATTCATCTGTAAGAATATCCGTAAAGTATCCTTTTTCCTTAAGTTTTCTTAAAAGAAGTTCAACGTAAGCCGTTGTCTTTTTAATATGATCGCCGGTACTCTTGTCTCGGCTTTCCACAAGGTCTGCCATTATATAGATAAGGCCGTTCTGCATCTTGGCGATTTCTTCGCTCTTTTTCTTCACATCTTCGAGATACTCAACGGTTTCTCCGAAAGTCTTCGAAAGCGAATCATACAAAGTTTCGATTTCATCACCGGTGGAAATCTTAAGTTCGTTGATGCGGTCAACGCCTTTTTCAAGCGCTTCGTCATTGTTATAAGCGAATTTTCTGGCTGCAAATGTCATGGCATCGATAGGATACGTTAAGTTAAACTGCATATGCCACATACAGTAAACCAGAATCATTATAAAGAATCCGAGGAACAATGATAATACTTTTACGAGGAAACTGATACCGTTGGTTGTTACCTGTTCCATGCTGATATCCGCACACGCATAGCAGACGCATTTGTGATTGGAATTATATACGGGTTCATAACAGGTTAAAAGCCATCCGTAAGTATCGTCCGTTATCATCGGTTCGATTTCCTGGCCCGAAAGAAGCGATGGAATATAATCGGAAAACGATTCATCAAATTCTACTATATCGCCCAGCTTACCTGCTTCGGTTTCTTCGGTATCAAGATCAAATACGACATGACAGCCGTCAGGCATGATTTTATAAACATAAATATATTTGATATCGGGGGAACTGGCTTTGATTTTACGAAGCTTGTTCATCGTGTCGGCATAATCCACGGAAGTGGTACCTTCTTCAAAATAGTCATCCACTCTG
Organism: uncultured Lachnospiraceae bacterium; assembly: GCA_902765365.1. Taxonomy (GTDB): domain Bacteria; phylum Bacillota; class Clostridia; order Lachnospirales; family Lachnospiraceae; genus UBA3766. Next base: position 31,453 of record CACWZK010000013.1, on the reverse strand, counting down.
TCGCCGTCTACGGTGCTCGCAACAAGGGATGCAACGTTTTTGGCCGTAAATGTATACTGTTCAACCGCAAAAGTCTGATAAAGAATATAACTGATAGCCGTTGTAACACAGGCAACAAAGACCATTACCGCACCAATTATAAAAATAATTTTGGTTCTTAAAGGTGCTTTTCTGCTCGCATTATTGTGTACTTCTTTAATCTCCTCTTTGTTAAGCGGTTTCTGTTTCCAGTGTGTAAGTGCAAGCATCGAAGCAAATTTCTCGGGAACAATCTTAATAACGATGAAGACAATTACAACCGTAACGGATTTATCAAGAAGATCAATCGCTGAATCGGATATTAACTGCGCAAAGAAAACATTTACCTTACCGCTTGCAAGAAGCGACTGTGCAAAAGGAGCCGATATTCCTTCCCCGAGCCCGAATCCGTACATAAAATATGTCAAAAGAGAACCGAGGACACCGCCGATAAATGCAAAAACGGGAATAGTCAGTATGGCTTTATGGAATTTGTCAAAGAAGCCTTTATCGTAAAAATATCTCGCAGTAACAGATAAAAGAACGCTTATTACCGCATAATAAGCATTTGAAGTATCCGCTGTGAAATTAATAATATTTGAACAGTATCCGACGATGATGCCGGGAAGATATCCGCCGAGAATCGACGCCAAAAACGTTCCTACGCTGTCAAGGAACAAGGGAAGATGAAAAAGACTTACAAGTCTGTTTAAACCGATATTAATAAGAATAAAAAGACCATAAAAAACAACACGTTTTATAAAGCCTTTGAATCCGCCTGAATTACCCTCTTTTTCCATAGTTTCCCCTTCCATAATCCAAAAAAAGAAAAAGGTAAAAATATATATTCAACTATCAGATTTATTATATCCAAAAAATATTTAAAATAAATGAATTTCTCAGAGTTTTTTAATTATTTAATATAAAATAAAAATATAGTCATATAATTGTCTATTATTAGTCTATTGTTTGTTCTGTATCAATTCTTTTATGAGAACAAAATCACTCTCAATCCGCTTTTTTTCTTAAGTTTCTTCTCACCCTGTTTATATGTCTTTCAAATTCTCCGCTGTCAAGAAGTTCCGAAACAGCAAGCTGCTCAAGCGTGGGTACAGGGCACGAATAACACGAAGCCTTTTCCTCAAACTTATCCAGAAGATTCAAAGGAAGCAGCATGTATGCCATTCTGATTGACGGCGAAACAGTTTTCGTAAAAGTATTAACATATATTACCAGACCGTTTTTATCCATGGAATAAATGGTATCGACGGTCTTTCTTGAAGGCGTAAATTCGGACTCGAAATCATCCTCTATTATTATGCCGCCTCTTTTACCCGCCCATTTAAGGTATTCGTTTTTTTTGCCTGCAGATGCGCTGACACCGGTCGGGAAACTCCTGTAAGGCGTAATATGAAGAATGTTTGCATTGCTTTTGGCAAGTTCCGAACTCTTAATACCGTCTTTGCCAAGTGTCAGCATCTCAACCTTGGCACCTTCATTCTCATATACTTCTTTTATACGCCTGTAGCCGGGCGATTCTATGCCGTATATCAGGTCTCTTCCAAGCGTCCTGACTATCATCGAATAAAGATATTCGGCACCCGCTCCTATCATTATCTGCTCTTTTCGAACCGCGATATTTCTGCTTCGCAAAAGATAATCACTAATAGAAGTTCTTAATCTGTCAGTGCCGAAGGAAGGGGACTTTTCCAGTGCTTCGTACGTTCTTTCGGAAAGAACTTTTCTGACCGTTTTTGCATATATGTCATAGGAAATATAATTGCTTGAAGCCGAAGAATATTCCGGATACGATACAGATACTTCATTATCCGATATCTTTGAAGTGCTGTTTGCGGACTGGCCGAAATACAGATCTCCGGTCTCGAACACAACATAATATCCGCTCTTTTCCTTGCTTTCGATATAACCTTCTTCTATCAGAAGTTCATACGCATGCTCAACGGTTATTATGCTGACTCCCCATTCGTCGGCAAGAATTCTTTTAGACGGAAGTTTATTCCCCGTTTTATAAATTCCTTCGGCTATGTCTATTTTTATTTTCTCATAGATTGAAATGTATTTTTTCAAAACAGATCTCCAAATTCAAACTAAACAGTAAGAAGCTAATCAATAGGTGTCTTTTTCGTTCGTAAAAGAGTAAAACTCCTCTAAAGTATCAAGGCAGACGCAGGCTAATCTTCCGTCTTTTATGTGGGCACCGCAGTCAATGGCGATGTGGTTGTTTCTTTTATAAACATATCCGGGCTTCGGATTGTCTTCGATATACTGCGTGGGTGTATGCCCTGAAACAACAATTTTATCATCAAAATACCGCTTATTGTAATCTGCCCTTTTCCACACAAGATCGTGCAGGGAATAATCCTCGATATCTTTGCCTTTTTCGAAATCTCCGAGTCCCGCATGAACCAGCAGAAATTCCTGCCCGTTGACGGTTATTTCTTCATATATCGAAAAGTCCTTGATAAACTCAATCACTTCATCCTGCATCTCGGGACTTAATGCTCTGAATTCATCTATGGTACTTTTGGCGCCGTTATACTGCCAGGTGATTAAATTATCAAGAGTTTTGTAATCAAGTTCTTCAAGCGACTTGTCGGTAACTTCTTTTCTTAAAAACGTCAGACATTCGACAGCCATTAACTCGTGATTGCCGACTATGCAGACGGCATTGGGCATTTCCATAAGTTTAAGCAGAACTTTAATCGGATTATCTCCTCTGTCCAAAACGTCTCCTAGTACATACAGAGTATCCGAATCTTTTAAATTTATTTTGTTTAATACATCTGTGAAAAGATTATACTGACCGTGAATGTCAGACAAAACATACGCAGCCATTAATACTGCCTCCCAATAAAACTACCAGATTCTGTAATTGCCGGACAATGCAAGCAGTGCAAAAATATACAGACAGTTATCGTAATATCTTCTCTCGCCTTTACGCATCGGTTCATTCCAGAACCACTCAACGTAACGTCTCGCAATCGAAAAATCACTGTCCTCGCCCTGCCCGAAAGGAATGCATAACGCACTCTGTGCTATCGTGGAAATAAGTCCGAGCGGATGAAGCACACATTTTTCAACCGGTGTTCCATCCACCTTGTATACACAGCGAACGGCTTCAAGATCACTGCCAAAGAATTTCATCATTCGAAGCGGCGAAGCAAGCTGTCCTTTATCGACTCCGAACCACTCTGCGTCAAGTCCTATATTCGCAGCAGTCCTATAAGCATCCGAAAAGAAATCTCCGAAATAGCCCCAGGGCAGTTTCTTTTTTAAGGGACTGCCGTCAAAATTTGCATATTCGGCACAAAGTCCGGTTTTCTCATGACATGCCGTTTTTAAATAATCACGGCTTGCATCAGCAGCTTTAGCCCAGAATTCCCTGTCTTCCTCGTAAGCCCATTTTGCAAAAAGCTCATAAAAGTGAGGCAGATGATACGAAGGATCCGTAAAAGGCGTACCCGGTGTGAAAAGAATCAGATGGTTTTCGCGATTCCACATCGCATGACCGACTCTTGTATTCTCGCCTTTATGAAGACACGCGCGAAGGATATCTTTAGCCTCTCTGCTGTATTCAAATATGCCCTCTCCGTCTCCCCATCTGTGTGATGCGAAAAAGAGTGCCATGGCAAAGAATTCCTCGCCGTCGGGAGCAGGACCCTCGGCATTTTTCTTTCCGTTTAAAGCACATGACCATGCAAAGTATCCTTCGTTTTTGCCATAATCCATAAACATATATGTCTTGGCCCATTTCCAGATACGGTCAAATTCTTCTTTCATGTCAAGCTGTACGCACATCATCATACCATAGGACATGCCTTCCGTTCTTACATCATTATTGCCCGTATCCACAAGATAACCCATATCATCTCCCACAGGATGATAAATTCTCTCGTTTTCATCATAAAAGAAAGTAAAAACGGCATCTTTTATTTTCTTTGCGATTTCATCGTCGCTTTTACCTGTTTCTTTAAATATATTTCTGTATTCTCCGGTCTCAAAAGAGCGCATAATTTCCTCCGTAGGGTTTTATTTAAGTATCATTTCCATGCCGTATTTCTGAGGAACCAGCCCCATCTTCTTATAAAATTCAAGAGCCGTGGGATTACACTCCCAGACATTGAGTGTGATATTGTAAAATTCGTTTTCCTTTGCAAATTCCGATACATATTCGAAAAGCTTTGTACCGACATGCTGTCCGCGTGCATTTTCATCCACGCAGATATCGTCTATGTAGAGAGTTTTTATATCGGTCAGGATTCTGTGTTCTTTAGTCTGCATAAAGATACAAAATGCATGGCCGAGAACACTGCCTTTCTCATCCACATAAACAAAGATTGGTTTTGTATCGTCTTTTATAATCTCTTTTAATTGTTCTTCATCATATTTTGTTGCGGGACCTTTAAATATATCAGGTCTCCCGTTATGATGTACCATATCGACCTGTACGAGAAGTTTCATTATTCCCGGTATGTCTTCGTTTATTGCACGTCTAATCATATTTTTTCCCTTTTAAACCGCCATGTGGTTTATACCTCAATTTAAATATCATAAAGTATTATATCAGAGCTTTAAAAATATTGAAATAACCCGACTCTCATGAAAGAAGCCTTAATGTCTTATAAAACATTTCAGGTTTAATTCAATTCAAGCCGGGTTTAAATTCATTTGAATATTAATATAATCTCTTTTATTCTTCAGATGCTGTTTCTTCGGTAACTTCTTCGTATTCACCCTCTTCTGTTTTTGTCTGGAAATTGCCGAATCCGTAATCGGGTTCATTGTTCATTTCCAAAAGAAGGAAAATTGAATATACAAGCGGAACAAATATACCGATAAGTGCGATTATTGTAGCCTTTTCTTCATCTGCTCCGTAAGTAACATGAATATCACGCATTTTACGCCAGTTAAATGCAGCGAGGAACACGGCAAGAGCCACATCCAAAAGCTGTCCGAGAACAGGAATTAAATTAAGACCTGCGATTATACCTGTACCGAAATTAGCCGCTATAAGTGTAATTACAGCCATTAACGATCTCTGGTCGGTGTCAACAAAGAATACCTTGAACTGTTTCTTTGGAAGTGTGAATTCAAGATAAGTCTGGGCAAAAGGAATAAATGCAAGCCAGGGATAAGGATGTCCTGCCTTGTTTGCCATGTTAAACAATGCAATAGCGGGTAAAAGATAAGATATTATAAATGTCGCAACGCCTCCGATTGAAGCAATTGCGATTACGAAACCGTATGTAAATAAAGATGCGAATATTGCTGCCATTTGAGCCTCCTATATCATGATTAAGGGAAAGCGTTTCCGCTTTCCCCTGTAATTTAGCAACTATTTTTTTTATCCTCTTGCAATGGCAGCCTGTGCTGCTGCAAGTCTCGCGATGGGAACTCTGAAAGGTGAACATGATACATAATCAAGTCCGATCTTGTCACAGAATTCTACCGACTGAGGATCTCCGCCGTGCTCACCGCAGATACCGATGTGAAGGTTGGGATTTACAGGCTTGCCTAACTTAATAGCCATTTCCATAAGTTTGCCCACACCTGTCTGGTCAAGCTTAGCAAAAGGATCGTTCTCAAAGATCTTTGTGTCATAGTAAGCTTCAAGGAACTTGCCTGCATCATCTCTTGAGAAGCCGAATGTCATCTGTGTCAAGTCGTTTGTACCGAAGCAGAAGAAATCAGCTTCCGTAGCAATCTCGTCAGCTGTAAGAGCAGCTCTGGGGATTTCAATCATTGTACCTACTTCATACTTAAGATCCACGCCTGCAGCCTTAATTTCCGCATCGGCAGTCTCAACTACGATCTTCTTAACAACCTTTAATTCCTTTACATCACATACAAGAGGAATCATGATTTCAGGTTTCATGTTCCAGTCGGGATGAGCCTTGGAAACATTGATTGCCGCACGGATAACAGCCTTGGTCTGCATCTTGGCGATTTCGGGATATGTAACCGCAAGACGGCATCCTCTGTGACCCATCATAGGGTTAAACTCATGTAAAGAATCGATATATTCTTTAATCTTTTCAACACTCTTGCCCTGTGAATCAGCGAGTTTCTTGATATCTGCTTCTTCAGTGGGAACGAACTCATGAAGAGGAGGATCAAGGAATCTGATGGTAACGGGACATCCTTCAAGCGCTTCATAGAGCTGTTCGAAGTCACCCTGCTGATAAGGAAGAATCTTCTCAAGTGCAGCTTCTCTATCTTCTTCTTTGTCAGAGCAGATCATCTCACGGAAAGCAGCAATTCTTGTTTCCTCAAAGAACATATGCTCTGTACGGCAGAGACCGATACCTTCGGCACCGAGTTCTCTTGCTTTCTTTGCGTCTGCAGGAGTATCTGCATTGGTACGAACTTTAAGTCTTCTGTATTTGTCGGCCCATGCCATTACACGTCCGAATTCGCCTGCAATTTTGGCATCAACAGTAGCAATCTTACCGTCGTAAATATTTCCTGTTGTACCGTCGATTGACAGCCAGTCACCTTCATGGAATTCCTTGCCTGCAAGAGTAAATTTCTTGTTGGCTTCATCCATTGCGATTTCGCCGCAGCCTGATACACAGCATGTACCCATACCACGTGCAACAACAGCTGCGTGAGATGTCATACCGCCACGAACGGTAAGGATACCCTGAGCAACCTTCATACCTGTAATATCTTCGGGTGAAGTCTCAAGTCTTACGAGAACAACCTTCTCACCTCTGCCTGCCCATTCTTCTGCATCTTCAGCGGAGAATACGATACGTCCGCATGCAGCTCCGGGTGAAGCACCAAGGCCCTTGCCTGAAGGTGTTGCAGCCTTTAATGCTGCCTGGTCGAACTGAGGATGAAGAAGCGTATCAAGGTTACGGGGATCAATCATCGCAACCGCTTCTTTCTCTGTTCTCATGCCTTCATCTACAAGATCGCATGCAATCTTTAAAGCAGCCTGAGCTGTTCTCTTGCCGTTTCTTGTCTGAAGCATGTAAAGCTTGCCGTGTTCAACGGTAAATTCCATATCCTGCATATCTCTGTAATGATTTTCAAGAGTTTTGCAGACATCTTTAAACTGTGCGAAAGCTTCGGGGAACTTCTCTTCCATTTCGGCTATCTTCATGGGTGTTCTTACACCTGCAACAACGTCTTCACCCTGTGCATTGGTAAGGAATTCACCGAATAAGCCTTTGTTACCCGTAGCGGGATCTCTTGTAAATGCAACACCGGTACCGCAGTCATCACCCATGTTACCGAAAGCCATGGACTGTACGTTTACGGCTGTTCCCCAAGAATAAGGGATATCATTGTCTCTTCTGTAAACATTTGCTCTGGGGTTATCCCATGAACGGAAAACGGCTTTGATTGCACCGTATAACTGCTCCTTGGGATCCGAAGGGAAATCAGTTCCGATTTTTGATTTATATTCAGCCTTAAACTGATTTGCAAGTTCTTTTAGGTCTTCTGCGGTAAGTTCTACGTCCTGCTTTACACCTTTCTTTTCTTTCATCTGGTCGATAAGCTCTTCAAAGTATTTCTTGCCGACTTCCATAACTACGTCCGAATACATCTGAATGAATCTTCTGTAGCAGTCCCAAGCCCAGCGGGGATTGTTTGACTTCTCTGCGATAACGCCTACAACATCCTCGTTAAGACCAAGGTTAAGAATTGTATCCATCATACCGGGCATGGATGCTCTCGCACCGGAACGTACGGAAACAAGTAAAGGATTCTCGAGGTCTCCGAACTTCTTGCCGGTAATTTCTTCCATCTTTATAATATACTCATCAATCTGAGCTTTAATCTCAGCGTTAATTTCTCTTCCATCCTCATAATACTGAGTACAAGCCTCTGTAGTAATGGTAAATCCCTGAGGCACGGGTAAACCGATATTGGTCATCTCCGCAAGGTTTGCACCTTTTCCACCCAGGAGATTACGCATATCAGCGCTTCCTTCTGTAAATAAATATACCCATTTCTTTGCCATACCGATTTGTTCCTCCTTTGAAACATAGATTTTGTAAAGCTTACAATTAAGGCAAATTAAAAACCAAGAACTCCTTTTTAAGTCCTTCGTCGCTCTTAATAAAAGAAATTATATCCTCTTTTTTGACTATTAAGAGAATATAATTTCTCAATATTAGATTTTACGCGAAAATATTATATCACAAGATAAGTCATTTCGCCATAAAAATATTTATTTGTTTTAATTAACCCGTAATTTCGATTTTCGCGGCTACGGAACCGTCGGGATTAATATAAATATATTCAATGGTAACAGGATCTGTTACACCTGCCGGTATTTTAACCTGGTCGATTAAAGACTTTCTGGTTGCATCATCGAAGCTTGCTTCCATCGCTTCCTGTGCATCGCCTACATTGGCAGATAAATAATAGTATGATGACAATGTATTTCCGATACATTCAATCTTTGCATCCGTTACGGAATCGCCGTACTGAGCAAGCATTGCATCAATTGAATTGTTCCAGTAATCGGGTCCGAAAGTACTTTCGTAGTAATACTGCAATGTTCCCTTATCCGCAGTTGATTCATAACCGCCTGTCTGATCTCCGTCTTCTTCATACATAACGATATCGGCAACCTGGGTTCCGTCGGGATTGAAATAGATGTACTCGATTTCCATCTTTTCTTCGGTATCCACCATTGAACGGATACTTGCGAAAAGCTGTCCTTTTGCCGCATTGGCATTTGCCTGCATAGTCTCTTCTACATTGCTGCCGAGTTCATTCTTAGAAGTAAACTTGTATATCATTCTGTTTCCTTCAACCGTAACTTCAACATCAGAAAAGATGTTTTCATATGCAGAACCGTCGCTCATCGCATCAAGCGCACCTTGTTTCCTTTTCGCTTTCAACCTCAGTGGCAGCTGTTTCCTTGGCGGGATCTGCTGATGTTAACTGGGCAAGAGCATTACCTTCATTTCCTTTTGAAGGAATAAGTGAGCAGCCGGCCAATGAAAGTGTAAGAGCTACGGCGCCTAAACACATAAGAATTTTTTTCTTAATCATTAATTATCCCCTTTCATTTGTAAACAATACTCAATATCTGAGCATTTAATTAAAATGTGAATTTATCCGCAAAATATGCATCAAGATCAGCAATTGCTACTCTTTCCTGTTCCATGGAATCTCGGAATCTTACAGTAACGCAGTTGTCTGTCTCTGAATCAAAGTCATAAGTGATGCAGAAAGGAGTACCGATTTCATCCTGTCTTCTGTATCTTTTACCGATGTTTCCTCTGTCATCAAATTCGCAGTTGTATTTCTTGGAAAGTTCTGCGTAAATCTTCTCTGCGCCCTCGTTTAACTTCTTGGATAAAGGAAGCACACCGATTTTAACGGGTGCAAGAGCCGGATGAAATCTCATGACGGTTCTCATATCGGGTTTGTCCTCTGTGCCGAGGTTTTCTTCATCGTAAGCTGCGCAAAGAAAAGCAAGTACAACTCTGTCACAACCGAGTGAAGGTTCAACAACATAAGGAATATACTTTTCATTTGTTTCATCATCAAAGTAAGACATATCCTGCTTTGATACTTCCTGATGCTGTGTAAGGTCATAATCCGTTCTGTCTGCGATACCCCAGAGTTCGCCCCATCCGAACGGGAATAAGAACTCGATATCAGTGGTACCTTTTGAATAGAAGCAGAGTTCTTCGGGATCGTGATCACGAAGTCTCATTTCATCTTCTTTAATACCGAGGCTTAATAACCAGTCACGGCAGAAACCTCTCCAGTACTGAAACCATTCAAGGTCCGTACCGGGCTTGCAGAAGAATTCAAGTTCCATCTGTTCGAACTCTCTTGTTCTGAAAGTAAAGTTGCCGGGTGTAATTTCATTTCTGAAAGACTTACCGATCTGTCCGATACCGAACGGAACTTTCTTTCTGGATGTTCTCTGAACATTCTTAAAGTTAACGAAAATACCCTGAGCAGTCTCAGGTCTTAAGTATACGGTATTCTTGGCATCTTCGGTTACACCCTGGAATGTCTTGAACATAAGGTTAAACTGTCTGATATCCGTAAAATCATGCTTTCCGCAGGTAGGACAGGGAACAGCATTGTCTTTTATAAATGCCATCATCTCATCCTGTGAGAAAGCATCAATAGGCTTGGGTAATGTAATGCCCTTTTCTTCGGCAAAATCTTCAATAAGCTTGTCTGCTCTGAATCTTTCATGACACTGCTTGCAATCCATCAAAGGATCGGAAAAACCTCCGAGATGGCCTGATGCAACCCATGTCTGAGGGTTCATGAGTATTGCACAGTCTACACCCACGTTATAAGGGTTTTCCTGTACGAACTTCTGCCACCATGCTTTTTTAACGTTATTCTTAAGCTCTACGCCGAGGTTACCGTAATCCCAGGTATTTGCAAGGCCGCCGTAAATTTCGGAGCCGGGATAAATAAATCCTCTGCCTTTCGCAAGAGCTACGATTTTGTCCATTGATTTTTCCATTTGTATCCTCCGGTAATTATCTTTTATATATTTACAAATTGTAATAAGTACGTGGTTTGAAACTTTTTACAATTATACATATATGTCATTTTAATGTCAAAAAAAATATTGTATGTTTATGTTAATGTGGCAACAATCGCAAAATGCACAAAACAAAACAACCCGAACAGAGCGAGTATTATAAGAAGAATTAATATAATATTTTTAATACTTGGTTTCTTCATCGATATACCTCTTTTAATCAATCAACAATAAAGAAGTAAATTTTTTGTCAAAAGTAAATTCAGACACTTCTTTTGCAAAAGAAATCAGTTCGTTTTCGCTTTCTTCCGACAGTTTAAAAGAAAAAACCTTGTTAACGGGTGATTCGATTATAAAATTAACCGCTTTTACAACACCCGGAGCATATTTCTTTTCATCGGGATAAGGAAGTTCTCCGTTTAGCTGAATCGCTTTTATCTCAAATACGGCTCTTGTAAACTTAAGCGAATGAATGGGATTTTCAAGAACTCTCACACCCTGATACAGAAGCCTTAAAAGATCCGCGTCATCATTGTTTTCTCTAGAATAATAATCGGCTATTTCAAGAAAATACATTCCGTAATATGCCATTGTTATATCCGACCGCATGCCTTCGAAATAATCATCGATAAAGGCTTCTCTCAAGGAATAAGCGCTTCTTCCCGCAAACAAAGTAAATCTCCCGAAAGCAAAGGGATTAGTTGCAGCAGAAAGAATAGAATTCTGTCTTCTGGCGCCTTTAGCAAAGACAGAAATTTTACCTTTTTCTTTTGTAAGTATAACAACTCTTCTGTCAAATTCGCCGCTTGGTTCCTGTTTTATAACCATTCCGGTCACAGACAAAAGATTATCCGACAGATTGTTCATTCGGTATCGCCTTGTGAATTAATATTACCGATATCGGTTTAGTTTTCTTTATCTTCGGATATTAACCCGAAGTTTTTAAGAAGAAACTCGGAATCTCTCCAGTTTTCCTTGGTTTTGACAAAAAGTTTAAGATTGACCTTTTTGTCAAGCATCTTTTCAATATCGATTCTTGCCATTGAACCGATTTCTTTAATTTTAGATGCTCCCTTGCCGATTATCATTCCTTTGTGGGTCTCTCTCTCACAAATAATACTTGCTTCAATATCGCAGACATTTTTCGAAAAGCTCATGGTTTCTATTACGACTGCTATACCGTGAGGAATTTCATCGCCTAAACATCTTAAACACTTTTCTCTGATGATTTCGGACACAATCTGTCTCTCGGGCTGATCGGTTAAAGTCTCGGGTTCGTAATAAAACGGACCCTCGGGAATAAATCTTTCGATAACTTCAAGAAGGGTATCCATGTTTTTGCCGTTCTTGGCGGATAAAGGAATTACATCCGCAAAATCCATCTGTTTGGAGAAAAGTTCGATTGCCTTAAAAACCTTTTCTTTATCGTATTTATCCGTCTTGGTAAGCACAAGAATTACCGGAATGCTTACAGTACGCAAAAGAGAGAGGATGTTTTCATCCTGCTCTCCTATTTTAGGGTCTGCCTCCGTTAAATAGAGGCAGACATCCGATTCGTTAAATGTTCTTTTTGCAGTTGAAACCATGCTTTCGCCGAGTTTGTTCTTCGCTTTGTGAAGACCCGGAGTGTCTACAAATACCATCTGGACATTACCTTTTGTATACACTGTCGAAATTCTGGTTCTGGTTGTCTGGGGTTTGCTTGAAGTGATGGCTATTTTCTGACCGATGATTTTATTCATCAAAGTGCTTTTACCCACATTCGGTCTGCCGATTATCGAAACAAATCCCGATTTGGTTTTGTTCTCCATATTGCTTTCTCATTTTTATTTATCAGTTTTTACTTCTTCTTTTTTCTCTTCTGCTTTTGCAGGCTCTTTCTTTTCTTCCTCAACCTTTGCGGCTACAGATGCAAGTTTTTCATTGGTGGCCTTTGCTTTGTCGAGTGTTTCCTTAGAAGGTTTACTTTTCTTTTTTGCAACCTTAACAATGATAAGTACGATGATAAAGATAATTACTACAGGTATTGCGAGGCAAATAAGTCCGCGGATGATGTAAGGAAGGTTGATAATAAGTCTGATAAAGAAATCTCTTGTATCAACAAGCACGTCCTTAATACTTGTAGCAAAGCCTTCTTTAAGTTCTTCACCGGGTGTCTTCTCTACGATTACGGTAGGTGTAAGAACCTTAACTTCGTTAATAGTAAAGTTTACTGTAGCATAATCAACCAAATCGTCATAAACTCTTAAAGAAGATTCCATTGATTCGATATTGTATCTTACTTCTGTAAGTCTCTGTGTAAGATATGTGATATCTTCAATTGTCTCAGCTTTTTCAAGAAGAGCGAGAAGACTTTCCTGCTCTGCCTTGTACATTTCTTTTTTGCTTTCGGTATCAACGTAATTTAAGGTTACGTCTCTGGTAGAAGTAGTCTTCTGTGTTACATTTCCGATGCCTGAAACATCATTTACAAATCCGTCAAGTTCAGTGTCGGGAACACGAACGGTAATTGTAGCATATTTGCTCTGGCTTGAATTATTGTAAAGACTTCCGTTATAAGAATATTCGCTTTCGATATATCCGCCGATCGCATTAATCTTATTACGAAGGTTTGCAATGGTTTCATCAAAGCTTACTGTTTCGATTGTCATATCAACTGTCTTAATAAGCTTTCTGTTTTTAGCAACCGATGCATTGGCCTGAGTTTCTGTAATAGGCGTAGACATGTTGCCGACAGAATATCCGCCTTCATCGTAATACTCGGCTTCCTCAGCATAATAATCCGCATCATCATATAAATCATAACTTGAGGTTGTGGTAGTCTCATAAAATGCATTCTTGCCTTGTGCATAAGAATAATCATCTGCAGTTGCAGCCGAGGTAGGAGCATAATTTGCACTGCTGCTGCATGCAACCATTGTTGAAGCAACTAAAACCATCGCTCCGATTACAGATAATTTTCTAATCAAATCGTTTTTCTTCATAATCTTATCCTCCGTTAATTTAGCAAAATCTCGTGCTTTTATAATCGTTTGATACATATACGAAACACAAACATTTATTTATGGGTAATTTTTAAAAAATTATACGAGATTTAAAACTTTATCAAACAGTCCTTCGTTTTCTTTTATTTTTCCTTCCGCACCGACCACGCAGATATATTCTTTGGCGAAAGCAGCTTTTATTCTGTCACAAAGACCTCTGATATCTTTTACATTGCAAGATAAAATCTCATCCCTTGTTTTCTGTCGGTCTTTTTCATCTACGCCGGTCATGAAATATACAAGATTTGCTTTGCCTTCACCTGATGCGGTCTGAGGAACATCTATATCTGAAATAGCTCCGATTATAAACTGGTTCATCTGCCTGTCGCTGCACTCAAAGTTTTCAACATAATCGGCAAGCTCTCTGTATATTCTTAAAGTATTATTTATATGAGGGTCCCTAAAAGAAACAAGCGAGCAAAGTCCGGACATAGTGAAGTTTGCAAAACATCCGTACGCTCCTCCTTCGACTCTGACATTGTTCCAGAGATAATCATAAGCCATTATAGTTCTTAAAACATTAAAAGCTCCGGTATATTTATATCCCTTGGATGCGTATTCGCCGCTCATAGCAACAAACTGTACCTGTCCCGGGAATATGAATGCTTCGTTTCCTTCGTTGCATTCGACTTCTATTTTGGATTTTACGATATCATTCTTGTATAGTTTATCGATAAATTCCGTCAGTTCCTCATCAAGTTCATTCTGCACATCAAGCGGTGAAGTTAAGTTTATGAAGAGATTTTCTTTTCTTAAAATCATCGGTAAAAGAATCTTAAACTCTTTGGCTATCTTTTCAACCGAAGCATCTTTATCTTTTTCGAGTTCGGAAATAAACTTAACGGCATCCAGACCTGTTGAAATATCATTTATTTTGAACATCCTGTCAAAATAAGATGTTGCCCTGGTAAGTGCCACGGTATGGGGCGAGGAAACAAGCATGCTCTCGCCCTGCGAACGCAGTTCGGATAAATACTCTTTAATCTTTTCCTTATCTTCGATGACGCTGTTAAAAAGAACATCCGACAAAAGTTCGAACACTTTCTTTTTATTCTCGTAAAGGAACTTTAAATTTATCTCAAAGAATGATTTCATTTCACCTGTTTTGATATTTCTGCAGGTGTTAAAAGACATATTCATTCCGCCGGTATTAAGCTTAATCTCATTGGATAAATCACCATAGTTTAATGTGTTTGTATCCAGTCTTGCAAGCATATTTGCAAGAAGAGGCATAAATCTTATATGTTCAAGGGATATCGAATTGACATCAAAAAGCAGTGTAAGATATGCAATTCCCGACGTGTAAATATCCTGTTTGAGGAATTTCACTCCGTTTAAATCATACAGTTTGTTTCTGTCGGGTTTTGTCTCTTTTTTAATGTCCGATACTTTTAAAAGCTTAATTTTTTCAAGGTCTTCTTTTTTATCCGGAGTTTTCTGATATTCTTTTAAAGCTTTGGTATCTTCGATAATTTTGGCGATTTCTTCTTTGGAAAGACTGTCTTTCTTCGCCTTTAAAGATTTTGCAAGTTCGCTTTCTTTTTTAAGCGTAAGGCCTTTTACGGGAACGCCCATGCAGAAGATACAGTGATTGTTGTCAAGAAAATACTTCTTAAGAAGCTCTTCAAAATAATCGGTATTTACCGCCTCTTTAAGTTTCTTGTATACTTCGAGACTTTCCATATGGTAAAGCGCAAGATCATCGTCATAAAGCCAGGATTCAAGCAAATCGAGGCCGAAAGCAAGGCCTTTGGGAATCCTTCCGAAATCCGCTTCCCTGTATTTAAACTCTTCTCTTACCAGAAATGCGAGAAGCGTTTTCTTGTCAAAGCCTTTGCTATATGTTCTTATAAGTTCATCATTTATGATGCTTAAAAACTTATCCTTATCTTCCTTGTTGGCACCTTTCGCATAAAAGCCGAACAGATTCTGCTTAATAGAACAGTCGCTTGCCGCATATACCTCATCGCCTATTCCCGCATCAAGCAAAGCCTTTCTTAAGGGCGCTGCGGGATTGCCGCTGAAAGCATATTCAAACGCCCTTAAAACTATAGGAAGTTCTTTGTCTGCATAATCGGAAAAGCAGTATGTAAGATTAAGATAAGTTTTATCCTTATCGTCTTCGTTTTCGGTAAGAGGATATTCGATTACAGTCTCTCTTCTTTTATCGAAAGGCTGCTGTGTCGCAATCTGAGACGTCAATTCTATTCTGTCATATATAGACAGATATTCTTTGTCGATATAATCAAGTCTTTCAGCCATGTCACAGTTTCCGTAAAGGAAAATATAACTGTTTGAAGGATGATAATATTTCGAATGAAAATCAAGAAAATCTTCGTAAGTTAAATCCGGTATAACATCCGGGTCTCCGCCCGATTCAACTCCGTAAGGCGTGTCAGGGAAAACAGAATTCATTATCTGTCTCTCGACTATATCGTCGGGATCCGAAAATGCTCCCTTCATTTCCGAATAAACGACTCCGTTTATCTTAAGCTCGTCATCTTCGTTTTCAAGTTCATAATGCCAGCCTTCCTGTCTGAATATCTTTTCTTCCTTGTAGATATTAGGATGAAAAACCGCATCAAGATAAACATCCATCAGATTTTTAAAATCGAAATCATTTAAACTTGCCACGGGATAAACCGTTTTGTCGGGATAAGTCATGGCATTTAAAAATGTATTCAGGCTTCCTTTACAAAGTTCCACGAACGGATCTTTTATGGGGTATTTGTCACTTCCGCAAAGCACCGTATGCTCAACAATATGTGCAACGCCCGTCGAATCCTTGGGAGGTGTTCTGAAGCCTATATAAAAGACTTTATTCTCTTCTTCATTGGGCATTACAACTACTCTCGCCCCGGTTTTTTTATGCGTTAAAACATATGCATCGCTGTTTATATCTTTTAAAAATTTGTGTTCTTTTATCTCATAGCTTTGAAGTTCTAAAAGATTCATTAATTGTTCTCCTTTAAAAAGCGGAGAGATTTCTCTCTCCGTATTTTATATGGTATTTAATTCCGATAAGTTTACATTACGCTTGCATCAAGTTCCTTGCAGTACTTGGGAATGTATATGTAAATATTGTCAAACAGCTTTGAAGCCGTAGCCATATACTGATAAGATCCTTCTTCGGTCTCAATTTTCTTGTTGTAAAATTCGGTGTCTGTGACAATCTTCTGGAATACGGGTACGTCAAACTGGTTGACGGGATCGGGTGAATTGGCAAGATCGGCATAAATGTTACCGCCCGTAATCTCGAGTCTTCCTTTCACGCCGCCGAGGCTGACGGGATTGGCAGCCAGAAGAACTACCTTATGAACACCGTTCTGGATTCTTGTCATGCCGTATCCGTGATATGTACCGATACCGCCGACTTCCGAACCTTCGACGTAAATGAATACCTGTTCCGCAGAACTTCTGATATCCATATCGCCGTCAAGAGAACCGATACCCATACCGCTCATTGAATGAACATTGCAGGAAACAAATCCGGAATTGATATAAATTCTTCCCTTGCCGTACTGGAGTACGCCAATGCCTGTTGCGCGGCTGCCCGAAGCCTCGAGCTCGATATCCGCACTTGTATTGATTTCCACTCTGCCTTCCATCGAACCGATACCGACAGCATCTGCACCCGAAGCGGAAATGGCAACATGTGACTGATTGACGATAATCTGTGTATAACCCTGAATCGAACCGATTCCGACTACCTTTGAACCATTTACGATTATTTCCACATTACCGGAATCAAGTTTAATCTTGGAGTTCTCATCAGCAAGTGCTCCGCCGATGGCAAATGCCTGGTCGGAGTTGGCTTCGATACGAAGAGTTCCGGTACCTTCGAAACTGATATCGCCGTATGGTGTTTTCTCATCCGAACCTGTACCGATACCGATACCGTTGTTGTGATCGACTCTGATGGTAAGATTTCCTTTGCCCTGAATATTAAGTCTCGATGTGGCGGGAACTTTGATACCTTCGTAAGAGAATATATTGTTTCCTTCAAGAGTAAGAGTAACAAACGAATTCTCGCCGATTTCGATGGTAGGATTGTTTCTGCCTCGTATATTGACATCCTTTAAGTTGATGATGGTCTCAACATTGTCGGGAACCTTAATACACATGTTAACTTCTTTTTTGCTCTTAAGTCCGACCAAATTAACCGAAGGCTGTTCGACGATAATCTGCGAATAAAAATCGAGAGCAAGATTGATCAATGAAACCGTTTCGAAATTGCCCGGTGTATATGACTTGTTTTCAAGAGCAAGCTTCGCAAGTTTGAGGTTGATCGCCATAATCTCGTCTTCTATTTCCGCAGAAATGGAATCGGCGATTACGCTGTTGGGACGTCCTGTATAGAAGCCCTGAATCAGGTGACATCCGAGCTGGATAACCATCTGAAGTTCATCGGGTGTTTCGACACCTTCGGCAAGAATTTTCATGCCGTGATTGTTACCGAACGAAATTGTATTGGAAACAATCTGCTGTTTTCTCGAGTCTGTATCGATACCCATGATGATGGAATGGTCGATCTTGATATAATGCGGTGAATTGTTAAGAAGCGTGGATGCGTTCGAATAACCTGTACCGTAATCATCCAGAGCCAGCTCACAGCCGGATTTCTTCATGTACTTGTGTACAGTCTCACATGAATCCTCGGACTGCATTCCGTTTTCGGTAATCTCTATAACGAGGTTTTTCATAACGTCTTTGTACTGAACATACAAATCGTTAAATTCGTCTTCTTTGATGATAACCGTAGGAATCGAATTGATGAAGAGCTTGCGGTTTTCAAATATCGACGCATTCTCGTTCATGATTTTCAAAACGTTAAAGAATGTATAATGCTCGACTTCGTAGAGTCTGTCGTTTCGCTCTGCCATTTCAAGCACGTCAACAGGTGAGAAACCGATTTCCTTGTTGGTTCTCATCAGTGCTTCGTACGCATAAATCTTACCGGTCTTGGCAGATACGATGGGCTGGAAATTGTACTGAAGTTCGTTTCCGTCAAGAATCTTTTTAATCTTGTCGTTTCTTAAATATTCTGTTTCCTGGCGCTTAAGAGCATCCTGGGAGAAATAATGGGGCTCGCTCTTTGAGAACATACTTGCTTCCATTGCGGCGAAACCTGCATATGTTAAAAGATCCTCATAGATTTTACCCTGGTTTGATGAAGCGTAACCGCAGTAAACACAGAAGTTTTCACTCGAAGGAAGATGAAGCAGAATCGCATTGATTTCATCCATCAGATTCTTATGATATGTCTGAATATCCTTAAGTTCGACCTCATTGGTCATAACAAGGAATTCATGTCCGGATTTACAGCCGAGGGTTACAAATCTCTCACCCATTCGTTTCTGATACATCTTAAATACATCGCCGATTTCCGCCTTAATATCGGCAGCTTTCTGGGAGCCTACGAAATGACGAAGATGTTCAAGTCCGTCAATTTCAAAAACAGCCAGATAAACATCCGACATGGAAATCGCAAGCTGCTGTACGGCTTTATCCGAAAAAGTATCAAGATAAAGCAGTCCCGTCTCGGGATCGACATCAGCAGAATCCGTAATATTTAAGAAAATGGGTAAATCTTCTCTCTGAAAGGCCTTTACCATTTTAAAAGCAATGAAAAGACCGACTATAAAGAAACCTGCGCCGAGTAAGAAATAAGCCAGCGCAAACCAGGTAAGTCTGAAGAACGCGTAAATATAATACGCACCTACCGCAAATAAAAGAAAGGCGAGCACAATAAAAATATTCTCAATAATGAGATAATATCGAATTTTTTTATATCCGCTGACCTTCTTGTCCTGCTCTAATTCCATATGTTTTCATTCCCCACATTTTGATATTTTATTATACCAAAACTACGAGAAAAACACAAGTTAAGTGGAAAAAGCGAGGAGTGCAAGTTTGTTGAAAACAATTTCTTCGCAAAAATATTTTTCATCCGATGAATAAAGGTCCAAATATTCGTCCGGAGTAAGAGTTTTGGATTTATAAATCTGTTTGCCGTTCTTATCGGAATATATGCCTACTTTGAACTTAAGCTTTAACTGTTTTATGACCTGATAAACAAAGTCATCGCGGTTTATCCGGCCTGTCAGGTCGCAGATTTTCTCGTCTCTTTCATCTTCTTTGCCGAAAAACTTGTTAAAAACAGCCTTCACCTTAAAAGGAACATCTTCGAATGCCATTATTTCCCTGACACTCATCTGTGCTCCGATATATACATGCGTCATATCCTGTACAACGGCTTTAAATTCTCTGTTAATCTGTTCCATATCTTTTATGATTTCGGATCGTCAATAATTTCAATACCGCCCGTTATCTGCAATACCTCTTTGATAAAATCTTCTTCAAAATCACCGAATTTGCAGAGTTCTTCGATGGTTACGTTTCTCTGAAGAGTTTCGTAAAGTTCTTTGGCTTTTTCAAGAACCTCGTTGGCATTTTCGGCCCAGGTATTAGTCTTGGCAGCCTCATTGTTATCGTCATACAAAAGCTCTTCCATCGCGCTCATGATACCTTCGGTTATAAAACCGTCGAGTTCTTTTGCGGAGCTTTTTGAATCAAGCGATTCAAGAATAACGGCGAGTGCAACGTTTCCCTCACCTATCAGATCCTCGATGGGAACGCCCGAGCCCGTATAAAGCTTTGACATTTCCACGATATCGTGTAAATAGCTTTCGATGACCTTATCCCGTAAAAGACCCTCTCCGTCGGCGAATCTTCGCAAAAGATCATGCTTTTCCTTTTGCGTGTATTTTTTGACGCCTTCGAGTTCGTCAATGTACATCTGAAGGAAATCAACATCTTCCTCGTCTAAAATCTCATCGAAATCAAAAGGCTCATCGACACCGATTTTGGCATCGTAGAGGAAATTGTATATAAATTGTTTTTTCTCTTCATCGAGACGAATGTCTTTAAAATACTCGTCAACATCGGCTTTGGTAACAAAGTTGCCGTTTTCCCTGCCGTATTTTAAAAGTTTATCCATCTGTGAAATAAATAGTTTTTTCTCGTCCATTTTATTTACCGAAATTACTCAATATGTTTGTGTGTAAACAGATGCTCGTTGCAGTATTCGTAATTACCGTTGCATTTTGAGCAGTATCTGAATGTAAGCGAAGGATTCGAAACATCGGTCTGTCCGCATACGGCACATTTATGTCTTATTGCCGATACCGGTTCGGAAACGGCTTTGATTTTCTTTTTAAATTCCTTCTGACGTTTGATTTCCTTAAATCTCTTCTTGCCTTTTCGTAAAAGAAGATAGAATATCAGAACATTTATAAGCGATGTGCTCACTGCAACAAGTGTTATGATTCCGTTGTTAAATCCGCCCTGAACAAATGCGATAAGAACGCTCACGCCAAGTACTATAACATAAATGATTCCGAGAACTTTAACCTTAATCGGAATGATAAAGAAAAGAAGAACTCTCGTATTCGGAAACGTTATGGCATAAGCAAGGAATATCGAAAGGTTCAGATAATATGTTCCGAAACTGAACGACATGACATGGTAAAACCATGAACTTCCCAGCGATGCGGGACAACTCTTTCCCATTGACATCGTGTAATAGCCTTCGAGATTGGCAACATAATCGGGAGCAATGAATTTAAAATAACCGAACAGCAGGAATGCACCGATTATCGTAAGGAATATACCCATGAAAAAGAAAAAGTTAAATGCAAACTTGCCCCAAGCGATTTCGAGATTTTTGCCGATTGAATAATAAAAGAAAAGGAAAATCAGCACGAAAAATACATTCGAAGCACTGTCGGGTACAAATATCCATGAAACCAGTCTCCAAACCTGTCCGTGAATAATTGCCTCGGGATTAAGCGTTATAAAATAAATCCATTCGGGCTTCACAAGATTCATTAAAAACCCGAATCCGTATATAATTACGATTATAAGAGGCAGATTCGGAATAGCGTATTTGCCGAATTTCCTCTCCATTTTGTTAAACCAGTTCATTTAAATGCCCTCGCCAATATTGTCAACGTCGTAAGGCGTAATCTGATATACGTAGTAATTAAGCCAGTTAGAGAAAAGATTGATGCTGTGACTTCTCCACTGAAGAAGCGGTCTCTTCTTCGGATCGTCGTCGGGATAATAATTTACGGGTATTTTGGGATTGATTCCCTTGCCCAAATCTCTTCTGTATTCGGAATCAAGTGTGTATCTGTCATATTCCGAATGTCCGGTCACAAACACCTGCTTGCCGCCTTCGCTTATACAGATATACACGCCTGCCTCATCCGATTCGGCAAGAATCTTAAGACCCGCACAGTTTTCGACATCTTCTTTCGAAACTTCTGTATATCTTGAATGAGGCGCATAAAACTCATCGTCAAAACCTCTGACAAGCGGTTCTTTTCTGTTTTTTACGCGATGTTTGTAAATACCCGAAAGTTTTTCCGGAAGTTCTTTTTTCTCAATTCCGAAATGATAATAAAGGCCTGCCTGCGCACCCCAGCAGATATGCAGTGTGCTCGTAACGTTTTTCTTCGACCACTCAAATATCTTGCAGAGTTCTTCCCAGTAATCAACCTCTTCGAAAGGAAGCTGCTCTACAGGAGCGCCCGTTATTATAAGGCCGTCAAATTTCTCATTTTTTATCTCATCATAAAATGTATAAAACTTGTTTAAATGACTTGCGGACGTATTCTTTGATATATGTGTTTTAACGTTTAAAAAAGTTACATCAATCTGAAGAGGCGTATTGGATAAAACTCTTAAAAGCTGAAGTTCTGTATCTTCCTTGATAGGCATAACATTCAGAATCGCAACTTTCAAAGGTCTTATATCCTGATGCATTGCCCTGGTTTCATCCATCACAAATATATTTTCATTTTCAAGAATCTCCTTTGCGGGGAGTTCGCTCTGAATTCTGATTGGCATGATTTTCTCCGTTAATATATTTATTTATTTCCGAATCAGTTTACGGAAATATTGTATTCTTTTAAGAAATCATCCTCGGATATGATTCTGATACCGAGTTCTTTTGCTCTTTTATTCTTGCCTGAAGAAGACGTAACATCATTGTTGATGAGCGCTTCTGTTTTGTTGGATACGCTGCCGGATACTTTACCGCCGCGGTTTTCTATGATTTCTTTTAGGATATCCCTGTTTTCGAAATGATTAAGCGAACCGGTTATGACAAATGTTTTGCCGAGCAGGTCTTTTTCTTCTCCTGTCTCAATCTTTTCAAGTTCGACATACTCTAAAATATTGTCAATTTCTTTGATTCTGGCTTCATCATGGAAGAAATTGTAAATGCTCGTGGCAATCACTTCGCCGACCTGGTCGATAGAGGATAACTCGTCGACGGATGCATTTCTTATCCGGTCAAAATCATAATCGTAAAAAGATGCGATAAGCTTGGCATTTGCTACTCCGACATTCTCAATTCCGAGACCGTATAAAAGTTTCGGAAGCGTAGTCTTTTTAGCTTTTTCGCAGGAGGCAATCATATTTTCGTATGATTTTATTCCGAAGCCTTCCATCGAAACTATGTCGTTTTTGTATCTTTCAAGTCTGAAGAAATCAGCATACTCCTTTATGAAACCTTTTTCAATAAATTTTACGATTGTTTCTTCGGATACGCCGTCTATGGAAAGTGCGTTTCTGGATGCAAAAAGTGTCAGACTCTTCTCCTGTTTTACGGGGCATAAAGGATTTTTACACATTAAAACATCTGTGCCGTCCGTCGATTCGATAACCGTTTGGCCTCCGCAGGAAGGACAAACCTCAGGTATTACGACATTATCGCTCTTTGTAAGATTCTCGGACACCTGGGGAATAATCATATTCGCCTTGTACACCAGGATTCTGTCGCCGATTCCGAGTTTTAAGGAACGCATGACGGAAATATTGTGTACGCTCGCTCTCGAAACATTCGTGCCTTCAAGATCCACGGTATCGAAAATCGCAACGGGATTGATAAGACCCGTTCTCGAAGGGCTCCATTCAATCTCTCTTAAAACAGTCTCTGCCTGTTCGTCCTGCCATTTAAACGCAATCGCATTTCTGGGTGCCTTGGCGGTGGAACCGAGCGATTTGCCGTATGCTATATCGTCGTACATAAGAACAAGCCCGTCTGAGGGAATGTCATATGTTTTTATTTCGTTTGAATACCATTCTATTTTTTCAAGCAGAGTGTCTTTATTGACTTTTTCTTCATGAACACATTCAAATCCGAGGGATGAAAGAAACTTCATCTGTTCAAATCTTGAATTCTTAAAATCAACGTCTTCGGCCTCTACGAGATTAAACGCAAAAAAGCAGACATTTCTGGATGCCGTAACCTTCGGATCGAGCTGTCTGACTGAGCCTGAGCATAAGTTTCTCGGATTCTTGTACTGCTCGTCGGGATTGTCGATTCTTTCATTAATCTTCTTAAAATCCGAATAGGAAATAACAGCCTCGCCTCTTAAAACAAGGTGTCCTTTGTATGAAATGCCTACAGGCAGATTTTTAAAACATTTTGCGTTCTGCGTAATGACTTCGCCGACTTCACCGTTGCCTCTGGTAACGGCATTGGTAAGCTTTCCGTCATCATACGTAAGAACAATCGTCAGGCCGTCAAGTTTCCACGAAAGCAGGCCCTCCTTGTCTTTAAGCCACTCTCTTAACTCTTCCCTGTCCTTGGTTTTCGAAAGAGAAAGCATGGGCGAGGGATGCGTAAACTTAGGCAGAAAAGAAACAGGCTCGTAGCCGACTTTTCGTGTCGGGGAATCGGATAAAACAATTCCGGTTTCTTCTTCAAGTTTTACGAGTTCGTCATAAAGCGAGTCATACTCAAAATTGGAGATAATCTCTTCGTCTTTTGCATAATACGCCTCGCTGGCTTTATTTAATATTTTGCATAACTCTTTAATTCTATCCAAACTGCTCATAAAATAAGTAACCCCTGACGGCTTTATTCTACAGACGGATTTTTAAAAACCATATCGTAAAGCCTGTCTAATTCCTCACCTTTTATTTCTCTGTATTCATTCGGCTTTAAATCGCCCAAAAGAATGTTGCATACTCTGATTCTTTTAAGAGAAATAACGTCGAGTCCGCATTCAAAACACATTCTTCTTATCTGCCTGTTAAGGCCCTGGGTAAGCGTAATCTTAAAAGTTCTGAGATCGACGGGAACCACCTTGCAGGGTTTGGTTTCGACATTAAGGTCAAAAAGGAAAATGCCTTTCTGCATTCTCTCGAATATTATCGGCTCAATATCCTTATCCACAGTAACGATGTATTCTTTTTCATGGTTGTTCGAACCGCACATCATCACATGTATAAGATCGCCGTCATTGGTCATTATAAGTAAACCTTCGGAATCCTCGTCAAGACGTCCGGCATAAGTGAGTCTCGTAGGATACTTAAAAGCTTCGGTCAGCGTAATATTTGCATGTACGTCGGCTTCGGTACAGGTAACCCCTACAGGCTTGTAATAAGCCACAACCTTCTTTTCTTCGGGCTTAACGGCCTTACCGTCCAAAGTTACTTCGTCTTTATCAGTAACCCTGCTTCCGAGTTCGGCTTTTTTACCGTTTATCAAAACTCTGCCTGCTTCAATGAGGCCGTCCGCTTCTCTCCTCGAACATATTCCGCAGAGAGCTATATATTTGTTGATTCTGTATTCGTCCATATAAATCCCGTATAATAAAATAGTGCATAATCAACTGATTATGCACCGGTTATTACTGTACATAGTCGCTTTTAACGTAGGCGTCTTTGCCGTTATATTTAATCTTTGTCCAGCCGTTAGAAAGCTTTTCCACAAATTCGAGTTTGTCGCCGTTATAAGCAAATCCTACTCTTTCGGCATCTATATCGGCTTCCGATCTGATGTTTACATTATCGATTGCCGAAACATATTTTTTCTCACCGTCATCATTATTTGTCGTTGTGTTGTTGGTGGTGTTATTTGCAGTCTGATTATTGTCGGTATTATTATTGTCAACAGCATTACCGTCAGAATCAACCACCTGAAGATATTCGGACTTTATGTAGGCTTCTTTGCCCTCGTATTCAACCTTGGACCAGCCGTTTAATTTGGCTTCGATTCTGGTAAGAATAGCACCTTCCGAAACCGTACCGAGTCTTTCGGCGGTCTCCGAATCGGAGGATCTTACATTTACGCTGGTGGTAGCTTTAACTCTTTCCCTGACAGGACCCTGATTGGCATTATCGTCATCGTTCTGAGCCTGTTCCGCAGCTATTCTCTCTCTTTCCTCATTTAACGCAACCATATCGTTGTTCATGATATCCTGATATGAAAGCATAAAATCATTGAGTTCCTCGTCGGATTCGAGAGTCTCGTTATACTTAAGGGAAATCTGATTGTAGATATCCTGAACATCCTGCTGCATATAAGCTATATAGAAGTTCTGAAGTACAAGCGAAGACATGTTGTTCTGCTTGAATATTCTGTATTTTTCCAACGAATCCTTTGCATAGTAAAGTCCGATGATACCGGGTACGGGTGTGTCAATGTCCTTAAAATATATATCATAAGTAACATAAACGTAGTACGATTCTTTTTCGTATCCCTGCTGTGTATAACAGACGATATTGTCGTAATGATCAATATATCTGCTCTTTACTTCCACATTGTCAAGCTCGTTCGAACTGATGGAGAACATATTCTCCTTAAGATAAGCCTGATTGTTGTCAGCAAGTGCATTCAGATAATCCGTCATTGCTCTGTTGATAAAATCATAAGCATCCTTAACCACGGTAAAATCCTGGTCAAGAAGAGCCTTCTCTTCTTCGGACAAAGCATCGTATGCACGCTGTGCGGCCTTCTTTTCGCGAACGCGTGTAATGCCTACGAGCGCAATAGATACAATAAGCAGAATAACAACAAAAACAAGAGTCGCGGAAACAAGTATATTCTTTTTAACAATAATCCATACCTTTTCAAGTAAAGATTTAGAATTGTCTTTCATTAACTAAATACACTCCCAATAAACAACATAGTATGCACCCGACAGGAATCGAACCTGCATCCTTGGCGTCGGAGGCCAATATTCTATCCATTAGACTACGGGTGCAAATTAATCCCTAGACAAAAACATACTAGATTATTTTATCACTAAAGCCACTGTTTGTCTACCTTTATACCCTTTTCAAAACAAGTATAAAAATCCGGAATTTCCATTTTTCGTTGAAGGATAAAACAGAAATTCCGGAGAAGGATTTTTAACTTATGCGCAGGTAATACATTCTTTATCCCTGCTGTAATAATACGAATGATTTGAAAGAATATCGATTAAGGGAACTTGTGTCGCATTTACCTCGCATATCATTTCGTTTAACTTGTCTACCGAATCCACGAGTATCGAAGGAATCATTATAACCTCATGTACGGAACTGGGCAGAATATAAAGATCGGAATTAAGACTTTCCGAAAAATCTTTTATGACATTGTCGTAAAGAATAGCCGATGCGCCAAACTGTTTCTTTTCATTCGAAAGTACATACATACCGCAGTCTG
Source organism: uncultured Lachnospiraceae bacterium (assembly GCA_902765365.1). Taxonomy (GTDB): domain Bacteria; phylum Bacillota; class Clostridia; order Lachnospirales; family Lachnospiraceae; genus UBA3766. The sequence continues at coordinate 4,380 of CACWZK010000013.1, read as the reverse complement.
ACAAAACATCTTCATCAATGTCTTCGGGTTTCTTTTTCTCGTGACGGATTATTTCCATCAAAGTCTGAGCCATACTCTTAAGTTCCGGTTTTAAAATCCTCGGGCTGTTTTCTTTGGCAAGTCTGTCTATGTCTTCCATGGTCTTGCCCCAGAGTTCGAGATGAGCGTTGTTGATAAGAATCGATGCGCTCTCAAAGATATCCTCTTTTATGGATATGTAATAAACAACCGCCAGATCCAGAAACTTCTTGTGCGGAACGGTTTTTAAAAGATCCTCGTTTTTTTCGTAATTGACAAGTTTGTATACTATTCTCTCTTTTATGTTTTCGAAAAGAATCAGACTCTCGGGATCGAAATCATCCTCAAGACTGTTGTTTTTAATAAGCCAGACAATGTGGTCCGCAATTTCGTCAATTTCCTCTCCCGCCACATATCTGTCATAATAATCATTGACATAAACCGTCGGAGAAATACTCTTGTTTGAAAATCTGACAAGCAGGCCGTCGAGTCTTATGCCGTTATTTTTTAAAACTTCTTTATATTCAATTTTGCAGTCATCCCCAAATCTCTCGGCAATCGCTTCGAGAATACATTCTTTAAAAATATTGTAATCCATAAATACCTCCATAAGAAAATGAAAACAAAAAAGACAATGAACATTTTGAAATATTCATTGTCTTCATTAGCTTTGTATATTTGCGAAGAAAGATTATACTCTTGAGAGATATTCTCCTGTTCTTGTATCAATCTTAATCTTCTCACCGATTTCTACGAAGAGAGGAACGCTTACCTGTGCACCTGTTTCAACGATAGCGGGCTTGGAAGCACCTGTAGCAGTGTCACCTTTGAATCCGGGCTCTGTCTCGGTAATTTCAAGTTCAACGAAAAGAGGAGGTTCTACCGAGAATACCTGTCCGTTATGTGAAAGCATCTTAACCATTTCGTTTTCCTTAACGAATTTTAATGCATCACCGATTTCATCTTTGCTTAAAGCGATCTGCTCGTATGTTTCAACATCCATGAAGTTGTACATATCACCGTCTGCATAAAGATACTGCATATCCTTACGGTCGATACGTGCCTGAGGGCATTTTTCGGTGGGTCTGAAAGTTTTTTCAACAACACCGCCGTTCTTGATGTTTTTAAGTTTGGTTCTTACAAATGCAGCGCCCTTACCGGGTTTTACATGCTGGAACTCTATAATCTGAAATACGTTTCCTTCTAATTCAATGGTAATACCGTTTCTAAAATCTCCGGCTGAAATCATATATACTCCTCCTAAAAAGTTATAACACAATTAAATACTAAAATATTTTAATATAAGAATTCCGATAATTCAAGCCTATTTTGTATAAATTCACAGATACTGCACGATTTTTTTATAACAAGTGCCGATTATTAAATCATAAAAGAAGCATAATTAATTTATTTTAAGAATCAGAATACTTTTATTAACAATAAGTTTCCGCTTTTGCTGGATACCTTTGCAGTCTTGCCTTTAATTACTTCATTGCTTATACCGAGCTGAAATCCCGATTTTAAACTTGCATTTTCTAGCTGATATTTAGCGTTCCTAATCGTTATGCCCTCGGATATATCGCTTAAGAAAAAAAAAAAAAAATATGAAAACGAATCATCAATGCACTCTTCGTCTTTTACAATGCTTATTTCCGAATAATCGTCAAGCATTATTCCCGAAAGACCTTTTTCCTTAAGCATGATAAGAAGCGAAACATTGCCCATTGTATGGTCCATTCTCTCCCCTATGCATCCGATAAAAAGAAAATCCTTAAATTCTCTTTCAATGCAGACTTTTAATGCATGACAGGTATCGGTATCATCTTTTTCGCATGGCAGAACTATTGTCTCCGAATCCATATGGGGATTTTCGTGAGAATCAAAATCGCCGACAATTAAGTTCGGCTTTACGCCAAGCTTTTCCATATGCTTCAAGCCGCCGTCGCAGTAAACAAAGAAATCGTCTTCTTTTAAATATTCTTTTATCTTTTCGTAATTATTTATTTTCGCACTTCCGACTATAACAGCTCTTCTCATAAAAGAATATTACTCCTTGGAAATATTTTTATTGATTCTGATTAAGCATAAGACTTATCTCACCCGAATCATATCTTTTTAACTCGCCCGAAATCTTACGAATAATTATCGCACCTTCTTCGTCAAAATCTTCAACGGTTCCTTTATCGACAAAGCCGGAAGCATCGCTTAACTCAACTTCCCGCCCAATCACAACAGAAAGCTTTTTATATAACGGCATATACGCATTAAGATCACAGTTTTCAAAAAATAAATTTAGGCCGTTTGAAATTCCGATAACTATATCATCGCAGCAGGAACTATTATTATCCGCTGAAATCAGCGCTCCGGCTTTACCTGAAATCTCTTCGGGAAAATCCTCAGTGGAAAGATTGATGCCGATACCCACTATAACAGCATTTCTTATATTCTCATAAGTACCTTTGAAGATGTATTCGCACAGTGTCCCGGATACCTTTTTGCCGTTATAATACAAATCATTCACCCATTTGATACCGCAATCAATGTTTAATGCATCTTTAATTGCTTTTGCGGCTATAACGGAAGTTGCAACAGTTACTTTAAGTACATCTTCTGCAGCTTCATAGGTAAAATGCGTGAAGGTTAAATAAATGCCTGTGTCTTTGGGCGAATAAAAAGATCTGCCTTTCCTTCCTTTGCCCGCCGTCTGTTTTCTTGCAACAAGCACGAAATCTTTGGAAGCACCCTCTTTTATTCTTCTCTTGGCCTCTTCATTGGTTGAATCGATTTCGTCGAGAATTTCAGTATAAACTTGTGTTTTTTCATCTATATAGTTTTTGTTGTACATATCTATCATATATTAACACATTATTTGACTTATGAACAAAATATAATTAAAAAGCCCGACATGTTATGCCATGCCGGGCCTAAACTTATTATCCGTTTTTTTAATATAATTGTTTGCCGCAATGTGAGCAGTATTTTCCGTAATTCCTGAACAGTACCCTATCACAGTAAGGACATCTGAAAGCACCGTTTAAAATTCCCGCAATCAATACTGCGGTTCCAAGTACTACACCGGCAATTGCCGAATATTTAAATATGTCAAAGATATGCATAATTATTGCAAGCGCACCGCCTAAAAGAAACGGAACAAAAATCGCAAGCATCATAACAAGAAAATAAATGACTCTCATTTTGGCTCTTTTGGCACGTAATTCTTCAAGCTGTTTTGATACTCCATGTTCCAATTCTTCTTTTTCTTTTTTTAATATTTCATCATCTTCAGCAGTAAAGCGATAATTGCAAAAAGGACATTCTTTAAGTTCTTCACCGACCGATTCTTTACATTTGGGGCATATTCTCATAAAAAATCCCTCCTTTGTACTAAATCCTTTTCTTAAATAATAATATCGTTTTATTACAAAATATATATGAGAAAATCGGAAAAATATAAGGATAAAATATATATACCGGGGCAAATTAAGAAATCGCAAAATATCTCGACCCTGTTTTAACAATCCTTCCGTCCATTTCAAGTTCTACCAGAGATACACTCAAATCTTCAATCGAGCATTTATCACCCAGAGCCATATATATTGCATCAAGAGACATTTCGTTTTGTAAAAGCATTTTATGGATTATCTCTTCCAGGGATTTTGAAGTGTCCGTATTTTCGATATTTTCATTTAAATCGATTTTTCCCTTTTCCGACAGTATACATTTTTCTTTTGTATCAACAATTTCTCTTCTTTTATCTTTTATATCAAAAGAACCGTTAATATACTTAAATCTTTTACGAAATGATATTAAGTGGACGCATCTGAACAGAAAAGATTATCCTTACAGACTTAAAAATATCGGAGATCCGCCGTTAATTCTCTTTTATAAGGGAAAACTTCCCGACGATGAAAGGCCATGTGTGGCAATTGTCGGAGCCAGAGAGTGTTCACTGTACGGGGAGAAAACCGCTTCGATGTTTGCGAGAGAATTAAGTTCGGCGGGTGTTCAGATAATAAGCGGAATGGCAAGAGGCATTGACGGTATATCTCAAAGAGGTTCAATATCCGTGGGCGGAAATACATTCGGAGTTTTAGGCTGTGGAGTGGATGTTATTTATCCTGAAGAAAACAAAGATTTGTTTGCGGATATCATTAAAGACGGGGGCATATTAAGTGAGTTTGAACCGGGAACGGAGCCTTTAAGACAGTATTTCCCGTCCAGAAACAGAATTATCTCCGGACTTTCGGATATTGTCCTGGTAGTCGAAGCCAGAAAGCGAAGCGGCACATACATAACCGTCACTCAGGCACTCGAACAGGGCAGGGAAGTGTTTGCCGTGCCGGGCAGAATAACCGATGCATT
>CACWZK010000012.1 GCA_902765365.1 uncultured Lachnospiraceae bacterium | reverse complement strand
CTTCTATCGACAAATCCCAGTAGTCGAGTTCAAACCTTTCCTCAACGTTTTTGCCAGCAAGCATATTGTAAAAAGAATGCTCTTGAGGGTAATTCGCACCGATTCCAAGCGCACAGTTTAAAAGATAAAATCCGGTTGCTATCGGAACGACAGCGGCAAGTTTTCTTTTCTTTAAAAATTTGTGTATTCCGACCAGGCCGTGAACCATGAGTAAAACAAGCGAAGGATATACAAAATAAAAATGTCTCCAGCCGTTATACACTCTCGTACCTGATATTACAGCAAATGCAAGCGGAACCGCGCCGCACAGGGTAAACACTATTGTTTCTATGCTTCGTGCTCTTTTTTCATCCTTATTTGTAAAAAGTCCGGCAGCCGTTAATCCGATACCGATCGCAAGAAGGAAAAGATGAACGGTCGGAGTTGTGATTCCTATCATTCGTAAAAGATATTTATGCGGAGTTCCCGTCACGTTGTGATAAAGCATTATTCCGTTATAAAGCACATAATCGTTCCAGCGGTTAAAATCGAGCGCAAAGGTTAAAAGGTATGCAAAAAACTTAATTATTCCGTCGAAACTCGCAGGTGTCAGAAGTATAAAAAACAGAATCCAGAACACTATGCAGGAAGCGGTTTTTATAAAGGTTTTTATGTTTAATTTTTTATGAAATAAAAGATTAAAAAACGCATAAATTCCCATCACTCCGAACGGCCAGGCACCGACTATTTTCGTGTTCATTGCAAAGGCGCCGGAAAGCGCAAAGAGTATTACATCCCTCCACTCACATTTTTTGGCGACTCTGTATCCGAAATACATTATCATAAAAACGGTGGATAAAAGAACCATGTCTTTATTGTTGTAATGACTCTCCGCAAACATCCTCGGAGTCAGCCAGAACAAAAGAACGGCCGCCATTGCGACAGGGGTGTCTTTGTACATTTCTTTTACAAGAAAATAAAGGCAGAGCATGCCTAAGAATACAAGGAAAAACGTATACGCATGCCATATCGCACTGCCCAAACTGGTGTTGTTTTTTTCAATGAAGTAAATAAAAGAAACGGGATAATAAAGAGCCGTGCCGTGATCCTTTTCGATGGATTCGCCGATAGGGATTATGCCGTTTGCTTTTAAATCCTTTGTAAGCGCCATATCGGGTGAAATGCGATTTGCATATTCTAAAATATTCGAATATAAAATTTCCTTTTCGCTTTTCTCATCCAGATAACTTCCGTATCCGAAAGAGGTGATAAAACCTATTATAAAAATCAGTAAAAGGAATAAAACCTGTGTCTTTTTGTTGTTTAAAAATACAATGATTTTGTTTGTTCGAGTCGCGTTATTTTCAGTCAATTTGATTACCCTCTTCCAGTTAAAAAATTGTGCCCCCCGGGTAATAGTTTTTTAATATATCACTGTATCAGTTCTGATGTCGAAGTCGTCATGAAACGTATCTTTTACGATGCATTCCTTAAAACATACCCCTGCTTTATAAAAATCATATCCCTCAAATCTTGACAGATACTTATCGTAATACCCTTTTCCGTATCCTATTCTGTAACCTTTTTCGTCAAATGCAATTCCCGGAACCGCGATTAAGTATTTTTCATTTTCCTTCGGAATAAACAAAGGACAGCCATCTTTCGGTTCCCTGACATTGAAATTTCCCAAACGAAGCTTTGATAAATCATCAACCTCACAAAAGTCCATTTCGTCTTTATCGCATCTCGGAAAATAAACCGGCAGGTTGATTCTGTCGAAAGCGCCCATAATATCGACTTCATACTTTTTCGGAGCATAAAGCAGAACTGCCGAAAATGAGTTTTCTTTTATGAGTTTTACGAGTTCTTCGGTGATATTTTTGGACTCTTCTTTTCTTATCTCGTCGGGAATATTCTTTCTGATTTGCAGATATTCAGTTCTCAGTTCTTTTTTATCCATATTGTTAAACGCAGTTTAAAAGAATTGTTACGCAATTACAGTTTTTCGGAATCAAGTATTACCGTAAAAGGTCCGTCATTTAAGAGTTCAACCTTCATGTCCGCGCCGAAGATTCCTTTTTCGACTTTCTTGCCGCTTTTTTTGCATTCTTCGATGATGTATTCATAGATTTCATTGGCCATTTCGGGTCCGCCCGCATCCGTAAAAGAAGGTCTGTTGCCCTTCTTGCAGTCCGCGTAGAGAGTAAACTGCGAGATAAGAAGCAACTCTCCGCCAACATCTTCCAGAGAAAGATTTGTCTTGCCGTTTTCGTCTTCGAAGATTCGAAGGCCGAGCATCTTTTTTACGAGCTTGTCTGCGATTTCTTTAGTGTCGGTCTGTGATACGCCAATCAGTACCAGAAAGCCCTTATTTATCTGACCTACAATCCTGGAATCTACAGTGACGCTTGCTCTCGTTACTCTCTGTATAACAAATTTCATTTTTTTCTCCAATCCGCTTCGTTAAGTTAATTATAATACCGCAATAAATATACCTGCAATGATAATCAGCGCACAGACGAGTTTGTATGTAATATTCTTTTCCTTGAAAATAAACTTGCCCGCGAGTATCGTCACAAGACAGCAGCTTTGTTTTATGAGCGTCATTACGGTCACTCTCGATTCAGGCATGCTGTTGGCGATAAAAAGCGCCCTGTCGCCGATTACAAACATTATGGCGAGTATCCATATCCAGTAGTTTTTAAGTGCACTTTTAAACTTAACTTTCTCTCTCGTAACAATAATGAATATGATGTAATAAATGACCATAAAAAGCATATACCAGAACTGGAGCTGGTTGCTTGAGACATGTCGTGTGAGTATTTTATCCATTACTCCGGATATGGCGTTGAAAAGACATGAAATCATGGTGAAACAGACAATCTTAAAACTCACCTTTTCGTCTTTCAGATTCTTCTTTCTCTCACATAAAAGAACACCGATACACACCAAAACGGAGCCGATAATGGTCGTCAGCGTCATCTCCTCGTGTAAAAGGATTATTCCGATGAGCGATTTAAACGCTATCGGAAGCAGATACAGCCATTCGACATGCATTGCCTCTTTGATTCCGGGAAGCACTATTATAAAAGATAAAAGCGTATATAAAATAAGCACTTCCAAAACCGTATTCTTTTCAAGTGATTTTTTCTTTACGATTTCCCTGCCGCCTTTTAAAAGACCGTAGAGAAGTACGAGCCAGATCCACATATTGTTTCCTTCGCATGAAAAAAGGAGGGCATTTTTGTAATGCCCCCCTTATTATTTGATTTTTATTATTCCTCGTCTTCGTCCGTTTCCTCGGTATCGCTCACATCGATGGGCTTGTCTTCTTTATCCTCGCCCCAGATTCTCATGTTAAGCTCTTTATCCTTCTTCTCGACGAGATCAAGCACTGCCTTGGCCTTAGCCTGCTCTGCGCTTGCCTTTTCCTCATCTTTTATGAGGAGTTCGAGGTTTGCGGAAATGATGTCTATGTTGTTCTTGAATTCCTGAACAAGTTCCGCTGTCTTGTCAATCGCAACCTTGGTGATTTCTTCGATGTACGAATCGAACTGTACCTTGGTTGTGTTGGCGAACATTGTCTCGACGTCGTTCTTGTAAGACTTCTTGTCGTTTGTAGAGAAGATGAAGATTGCCTTCTGCTTGTTGATGTACTCATCCATCTTCAAAGCCTTAAGACTTGAAGGAGGAACCTGTGTATCCGCAACGTTCGTAATTCTCTTGATAATCTCTTCGTCGATTCCTTTATAACCCGAAATCTTCTTGATGATGATTCCCTTAAGTTCGTCAATCTGCTGGATTAAGATTCTTCCACGGTTGTTCTTGTAGTTATCATCGATTTCCTGAAGATATCTGTTAAGTTCGTTTCTGATGATGTTGTTCTTCTCTTCGAATACTTCGGGACGAAGAGCAATCCATTTCATCTTGTCGGCAATCTTGCCTGCCTGAATCTGACGGTTACCCATTACAGTGTATAACTGGTTGATATCATCAATCTGGAATACCATGTTTTCGGTAGTCATGTTGGTAAGATAATCTGCGTAAGCTTCATCAATATCCTTAACCATGCTGGTCTTCATCGTATTGATGTTTCTCTCGATTTCTTCCTTGGACAGTCTTGCCTGATTCTCGATTACTTCGTAGTCTTCACGGATAAAATCTACGACACTCTTGATGCCGTCGTAAAGACCTTTGGCCTTAACGGCAAGTGCATATTTACGTCCGTACTGGATGATCTCTTTTTCGATCGCATACATACCGGAGTTAACGTAGATTCTCTGAAGGATGGGATAAAGGCTGGAGTCTTCGGGATTGTTACACTTCTTCAATTCTTCGAAGCAGTCCTTGATAAGAGCCTTTGTCTCGTTATCCGAACGTGCAAGCTTGTCAAGCTTGAAGTACATACCGGTATCTACATCTACCTGAATGTTGTCTACTCTGAAAGGATCGTCAACGGGATCGTTGTTGATTTCGTTCTTATGGTTAGCCAGCCATCTTCTTTCGTCTTCGGTATCGACGTTGTTTCCGATAGCCTTTGCAATATATGCGGCCTTTGACGATACGAAGAAGAGTCTTTCCTTGGAAAGGTCAATCTGCTGTGCTTCCTCGTTGTAAATCTTATCTGTTTCCTTAAGAGTAACTTCGACTTTCTTTTTCTTCAAAAGCTGAAGGTCTGTAAGGGACTTGGTATCTGCCTGATTGATAACGTGAAGCGATCTCGTAAGGTCGATGGTCGTAGCTTCGTTTTCTCTGTTGCTTGAATTGATCAGGTTGTAGAGAATCGAGTTGCCTGTACCTTCCATCTTGGTCGGCTCGTAGAGAACGATTAAGATGGAGTTTGTCTGCTGGGCAAGTGCTTTCTGAAGTACAAGCAGATGCTCATTGGAGTTCGAGTCGGTACCCGGTGTATCGTAGAATGTGAAGTTGATGTTCTCGTCCAGAGGAATCGGGAAGCTGACTTCGATGATACCGTCGATATATTCTTCGTTTTCGTCCGTTCCCATATTGGGAATGTCGTTTAATTTCTTAAGTACCTGGTATAACTGTTCATGCTGCTGAAGTCTGAACATGATTGCGGAGTTAACTTCGGAATTGATCTTTTCCTGTGTAATCTCGCATTCTCCGTCTGCATGGAAAGCAAATCTCTTTTTCTCGTTATCCCAGACAATGTTTGCGATAACCGATGTGTCGGGATCGCTGCCTTTTTTGATAACAAACGAAACCGCAGGCTCCTTGGCGTTCTTGATTCTGAACATCTTGGCCGTTTCGGAGTTAATGCTCTCGGGAAGAATTCTCTTGCCTATGAGTGCATTGATGAATGTTGACTTACCCGAAGAATATGTACCTACAAGGCAGAGGTTAACGTCCGAATTGTTAAGTTTTGCTTTCTTGGATTCAAACTCGGTCTTTCTTTCGACAAACGATTTTCTGATGTCTGAATTCTGAAGTTCGTTATCGAATGTTTCAAGAGTAGCATCACAAAAATCCGCAATGGCGGTATAAATCTCCGTTACGGAAGGAAGTTCGATGAACTGTGTAACCTTAAATCTGTCTTCGTTAACGGATTTGTTGTATTCTCTGACTTTTTTTACAAAGTCTTCATAGTCAACCTTGGTTCCCTTGAAAACAAGATTGACATTGTCTCTTAAAAATTGTTCCCAAATATCATCAAAGAATTTATTGCCGTGATTCTGGAGCAGGAATTCGCCGTTGTCAGGTCCGTACTGATTGAGCCAGGGACACATGGCATAAGGAATTTCCACGAACTCGCCCTTTGCTTTGGCAAGAAAACGAATCTCCTTCTTCACAGGATGATACATTATCATTAATTCTTTCATGAATGCCTCCCCAAATGTCTGTTAGGGTGAATATCTTTTAATCCACACCATTCTTTATTATATACTTTATAGTGTCAAAAATCAAACGATATTCTAAACTTGAACCCTATTTCTTTACAGTTTTTTTGCTATTTTTTTCTAATTCACATTTTCTATCTGCCAGTCGATTTGAGAAAGTCCGTTTTCTCTTAAAAAATCGTTGGCTTTTTTGAAGTGTCCGCAGTCGAAAAATCCCCTGTACGCGGATAGAGGAGAAGGATGCGGAGCGGTTAAAATCAGGTGGTTCGGATTGTTTAATATCTCTTTTTTCGCAATCGCCGATTTACCCCACAACATAAAAACTATCGGGCGATTCTGTTCATTTAAAACCCTGATGGTCGCATCCGTAAATTTTTCCCAGCCTATTCCCTGATGGGACTGAGGCGCGTGGGCTCTGACCGTAAGCACGGTGTTTAAAAGAAACACGCCCTGTCTGGCCCATTTTTCAAGATATCCGTTGTCGGGTATGAAACATCCGAGTTCCCTGTTTAATTCCTCGTAGATATTTTTAAGCGAAGGCGGTATTTCTATGCCTTTTTGCACCGAAAAGCAAAGTCCGTGTGCCTGGCCGACATCATGATACGGATCCTGGCCGAGAATTACGACTTTTACATTTTCTAGCGGAGTAAAATGATACGCGTTAAAAAGATCCTGTTTTGGCGGGAAAACCGTGTGATTCTTATATTCGTCAAGAAGCTTTTTGTAAAGATTAATATAATACTCTTTGCCGAATTCTTCTTTGAGCGCTTTTTCCCACTCTCCTGTAATAGGTGGCATATTTTATAACCTCACGGGAATTCCTTCGTTTGCCAGGAATTTCTTTACTTCACGAATCTCAAGTTCCTTAAAGTGGAAAAGGCTTGCAGCAAGCGCAGCATCGGCTTTTCCGTCGGTCAGCGCTTCTTTGAAATGTTCCATGGTTCCCGCACCGCCAGAAGCAATAACCGGAATCGAAACATTCTCTGCGATGGTTCTGGTAAGTTCGATATCATATCCGTTCTTCGTTCCGTCGCAGTCCATACTGGTTAAAAGAATCTCTCCCGCGCCGAGTTCGCACGCTTTCACTGCCCATTCGAGAGCATCTATGCCCATATCGACTCTTCCGCCGTTTTTGTAAATATTCCAGCCGCTTCCGTCAGCTCTTCTTTTGGCATCAATGGCTACGACAACACACTGTGAACCGAACTTGTCCGCAGCTTCCGCGATTAAATTAGGGTTCATGATGGCAGCCGAATTGACAGCCACCTTGTCGGCGCCCTCTCTTAAAATCTTTTTAAAATCATCCACGGTTCTGATACCGCCGCCTACGGTAAACGGAATGAAAACGCTTTCCGCAACCGCCCTTACCATGTCAACCACGGTATCTCTGGCATCCGAACTCGCGGTAATATCAAGAAACACCAGTTCGTCGGCACCTGCTTTGTCATAGGCAAGCGCACATTCAACCGGATCTCCGGCATCTATAAGATTGACAAAATTTACACCTTTTACAACGCGTCCGGCGTTAACGTCGAGACACGGAATAATTCTTTTTGTATGCATTTAAGCCTCCAGAAAATTTCTTAAGATTTTAAGTCCCACCGACGAACTCTTCTCGGGATGAAACTGCGTAGCGTAAATATTTCCCCACTCTACCGCAGCATGAATCGTCGTGCCGTATTCGGTGGTGGCCGCAACTATCTTTTCATCCTCCGCCTTAAGATAATACGAATGGACGAAATATACGTAACTGCCTTTTACGATTTTCTTAAAAAGAATGCTTTTCTTTGGAAATTCCAGTGAATTCCAGCCCATATGGGGAATCTTTCTGTCATCGCCTTCGGGGAGACGCACTATCTTACCCTTAAGAAGTCCGAGTCCTTCGACCCCGGGACTCTCCTCGCTTGATTCAAACAGAAGCTGAAGTCCGAGGCAGATACCGAGCAAAGGCTTGCTCTCGTCCACAACCAGTTCTTTTATGACTTCGCTTAAGCCGTACTCATTAAGTCTTCCCATGGCATCGCCAAATGCGCCCACGCCGGGCAGGATCAGCTTGTCGGCCTTTTTAAGCACTTCTTTGTCTCTTGTAATTACGCAGTCATATCCAAGCTTAATTACCGCTTTTTCAACGCTCTTAATATTTCCTGCATCATAATCGATTATAGCTATCATAAAACCTCCGAAAGGGTATTTTTTTCCAAAAAAAGCAAATAAAAAGCCACGGCAGTCAATAACACGGTTAAAAAAAATTTTTCAAAAACCGAAAAACCGCCGAAAAGAAAAAAATACACATGACAATTATAACATAGTCATGTGTAAAATACAGTAAAAATAAAAATCGGAGTGACAAGATTTGAACTTGCGACCTCTGCCTCCCTAAGACAGCGCTCTAGCCAAACTGAGCCACACCCCGATATGCGCGTTTTTTCAATCCGCAACGACTATTATATCCAAACACCACACCTAAGTCAAGTAAAAATTTATTTTTCTTTAAAAGGGCGGTTTTATCGAAAAAACAGCTTTTTATGAGTCGGATGAAAGTTCTTTGAGATAATCTTCAACCACCGAGTATATGTCTTCAAGACCCCTCTTGTCTTCGGCCGAAAACGGTATGATTACGGTGTTTTTATCGCAGTCAAGTTTCTTTTTTATGACCGATACCTGCTTTTGAATGGCGCCTTTAGATATTTTATCCGCCTTTGTTGCAATAACTATCGGATCAAAGCCGTTGGCGATAATCCAGTCGTACATCTGAACGTCATTGGCACTCGGCTCGTGCCTTATATCCACCAAAAGAAAAACAGCCTTAAGCGTAGGCGATTTCTTTAAATAACGCTCAATCATTTTGCCCCACTGTTCCTTGACGGATTCCGAAACCTTCGCGTAGCCGTAACCCGGCAGGTCAACGAGGTAAAATTCGGAATTGATATTGTAATAGTTGATCGTCTGTGTTTTACCGGGCTGGGAGGATATTCTGGCATACGATTTTCTGTTCATAAAAGCATTGATAAGCGAGGATTTTCCGACATTACTCTTACCGGCAAAAGCAAATTCGGGGAGTGAATTGTTCGGAAGTCTCGAACTTACACCGCACACGGTTTCAAGATTTATGCTTTTTATTTTCATGCCTGATCCTTTCGAATTAACAGAGCCGGGCACCCTTCGGGAGCCGGGCACTGATGAATGAAAAAGGGGCAATTTCTTGCCCCTTATTTTAAGCTGTTACTGTTTCGGATGAAACTTTGGCAGTTTCTCCTTTTCTTACCACCACAGGTTCGGATAAACCTAAAATGGAATCCTTGGTGATATGACACTCCGCGATTGTATCATCCGAGGGTATTTCAAACATTACCTTCGTCATAACCTTTTCCATAATGGATCTGATGCCTCTCGCGCCTGTCTTACGTTCGTAAGCTTCCTTGGCGATTTCTTTTACGGCATCGTCATCAAAGAAAAGATTTACATCGTCAATCTTAAATAAAGCCGTATACTGCTTTATCATCGAGTTTTTCGGCTCTTTTATGATCTTTATGAGTGCCTCCTCATCGAGTCCGTCCAAAGCCACATTGATGGGCACACGGCCTACAAATTCGGGAATAAGTCCGAATTTTACGAGGTCCTGAGGCGCAACTTCCTTGAAGAGATTGCTCTTTTCGAGAATATTGTTTTTAACAATTTCCGAATTGAAACCAATCGACTTTTTGTTAAGTCTCTGCTCGATGATGTTTTCGAGTCCGTCAAATGCACCGCCGCAGATAAACAGAATATTAGTGGTATCGATCGGAATAAGCTCCTGCTGGGGATGCTTTCTTCCGCCCTGAGGGGGAACCGATGCATTCGTGCCTTCGATTATCTTTAAAAGTGCCTGCTGAACACCTTCACCCGATACGTCTCTGGTGATGGATACGTTCTCGCTCTTTTTGGTAATCTTGTCGATTTCATCGATATAAACAATACCGTACTCTGCTCTCGAAACATCGTAATCCGCAGCCTGAATCAGCTTAAGAAGGATGTTTTCGACGTCTTCACCGACATAACCGGCTTCGGTCAGTGTGGTGGCATCACAAATGGCAAAAGGCACATTTATGATCTTTGCAAGAGTCTGCGCAAGATATGTTTTGCCGGAGCCCGTAGGTCCGAGCATAAGTATATTGCTCTTTTGGAGTTCCACGTCCAGATCCGCCTGAGTGGTAACTCTTTTGTAATGATTGTAAACGGCAACAGACAGAACTATTTTTGCTTCTTCCTGTCCTACCACATAATCGTCAAGAAACTCTTTTATCTGCTTGGGCTTTAAAAGGTTGATGTTTAAATTTGTTTTTGAAAAATCGTAGTCCGATGCTTCAAACAAATCTTCTTCCATGCCTTCTTTAGCCTGGAGTTTTAAAATATCGTTGCATGTGGAAATACATTCGTCGCAAATATATATTCCGCCCGGTCCGGCTATCATCTGGCCGACCTGGCTCTGTGTCTGTCCGCAGAAAGAACATCTTACCTGTTTGCCGTTCTTGTCGGAATCATTTCTTTTATTTGCCATATTACTCCTGTTTGTTCTCTTCTCTCGAAGAAATTACAAGGTCAATAAGACCGTATTCCTTTGCTTCTTCCGCAGTCATCCAGTTATCACGATCTGTATCCTTCGCAATAACGTCAAGAGGCTGATTACAGTTTTCGGCAAGAATTTTATTAAGCTTTTCCTTGGTCTTTAAGATATGCTTTGCAGCAATCTCAATTTCCGTAGCCTGTCCCTGAGCACCACCCAAAGGCTGATGAATCATAATCTCCGCATTCGGAAGAGCCATTCTCTTGCCTTTTGCACCGCCGGAGAGTAAGAATGCTCCCATAGAAGCAGCCATACCGATACAGATAGTGGAAACATCACACTTGATGTACTGCATTGTATCGTATATAGCAAAGCCCGCGGTTACGGATCCTCCGGGAGAGTTGATATAAAGCTGAATATCCTTTTCGGGATCTTCCGCTTCAAGGAAAAGAAGCTGTGCAACTACCAAAGATGCAGTCACTTCGTTAACTTCCTCTCCGAGGAAAATAATTCTTTCTTTTAAAAGGCGTGAATAAATATCATAGCTTCTCTCGCCTCTGCTTGTTTGTTCAATGACATAAGGTACCAGACTCATATTATGCTCCTTATACATAGATACTATTCTTCTGTCTTCTCTTCAGCTGCTTCTTCTTTCTTTGCTTTGGCAGTCTTCTTAGGCTTAGCTTCGTCTTCTTCGCCTGCTTCTTCTTTAGCCTTCTTTGTTGCCTTCTTGGCAGCCTTTTCCTTTGCGTTCTCTGTTATGAAGTCAATAGCCTTCTGCATGGCAATATCTTTCTTGATTGCATCTTCGTTGCCTGCACCGAGGGTCTCTTTAACCTTCTCGACTTCCATCTTGTAGTTGTCGGCAATCTTTTTGATTTCTGCTTCAACATCTTCATCTGTAACTTCGATGTTTTCTGCCTTGGCTACAGCTTCGAGAACGAGCTGTGTCTTAATCTTCTGTTCTGCCTGAGGTTTGATCTGATCCATCATCATCTCGGCATTCATTCCTGTGTACTTGAAGTACTGTTCGATGTTCATGCCCTGATATCTTAATCTCTGAGCAAACTCATCGAGCATTTCTCTCTGCTGTGTTGCAAGCATCATCTCGGGGATTTCGATCTCGGAATCTTCGATAATTGCATTAACTGCAGCATCTTCTTTTGCTTTCTTTGCATCATCGGCCTTCTTGTCCGAAAGGTTCTTCTTTACGGATTCCTTGTACTCTGCAAATGTATCGTAGCTTGAAACATCACTTGCAAAATCATCATCAAGATCAGCAAGCTGTTTTTCCTTGATTTCATGGATTTTTACCTTGAATACGGCAGGCTTTCCTGCAAGCTCTGCAGCCTGGTAATTCTCGGGGAAAGTAACATTTACGTCAAACTCATCGTCAATGTTCTTGCCGATAATCTGGTCTTCGAAAGTATCGATGAATGAATGAGAACCGATTTCAAGGTTGTAATTCTCACCCTTTCCGCCTTCAAAAGCAACACCGTCAACAAAACCTTCAAAGTCGATGGTTACTGTATCACCATTCTGAACAGGTCTTTCAACGGATACGATTCTTGCAGCGTTCTGTCTTTCTTTTTCGATAGCTTCGTTGATTTCATCTTCGCTGACTTCAACATTGGCTTTTTCTACTTCAACACCCTTATATTTTCCAAGTTTGATTTCAGGCTTAAGAGCAACTTCTGCGCTGAAAACAAAAGGCTTTCCGGCTTCCATTTCTACAACTTCGATCTTGGGAGCGGAAACGATTTCAAGTTCCTTTACAGCTTCGTCATATGTTTTTTCATATGCATCGGGAATGATAATGTTTGCGGCGTCCTCATAAAAGACTTCCTTGCCGTACATTTTTTCAATCATTGCCTTAGGAACCTTTCCCGCACGGAATCCGGGAACGGAAATTCTCTTTTTATTTTTCTGATATGCTTTTTCGCAAGCAGCATCGAATTCTTCTGCAGAAACATCAATGATCAGCTTTGCCATACTACCTTCAAGCTTTTCAACCTTATAGCCCATTTTAAATAAATCTCCTTTCAAAAGCGTGATTATATCACAGTCAATTCGTTATTATAACATAATCGTAGGTTTTTGTAAAAGAAAAGTTGCTTAGAACTGTTTGTATACCAAGGATTTAAGCAATTCGTCCGCAGTCTCTTTATCAAGAACGGTTTTTACTATCTCGCCCGCAAAAGCAATGGATGTTCCCATGCCCCTTGACGTAATAATATTTCCGTCATGCGCAACTTCCTTTGCGGGAACATTTGCACCTGCAAGTTCGGCTTCCAGTGTCGGATAACAAACAGCTTCTTTGCCGTTTAAATAACCCTTGTGGCCGAGTATTGTGGGAGCCGCACAGATGGCACATACCAGTTTGTCTGCATTAATGTATTCATCCAGCCTTTTTAAAAGATACTGATTTGCTTCAAGTCTCTGGGTGCCAACCTTCCCACCAGGCAGAATCATACAGTCGTACTCATCAAAATTGATCTCCGAAATCATATAATCAGCCTTGATTTTTATTCCGTGACTGCCGTTTATTTCCAGATCGTCTTCTGTCGAAATCATGTCGCAGACAATCTTCGCTCTTCTTAAAACATCAACTACGGTAAGACCTTCGATTTCTTCAAATCCGTCTGCCAAAAAAATCGCTGTTTTCATATGTATCCCTCCGTTTAACTTAAATTTCTTTTAAAACCGCATTATTATTTTACTTTTCTTTCGTATCATAATCAAGAAATTTCCCATAAAAAAACCGCCGCAGGAAATCCCGCGGCAGTTTTGTAAACTGTTATGTTTTATTTCTTTTCGTTGATATAAATCTGAAGTCTGGACTGGATGATCGAAGCTACTTCTTCCGCACTCTTCTGGCCTTCGAAATAGCCCTGAGTCTCTTCGTCGATAATATTGTTAAGCTCTTCATCCCATGTATAAAGACCCTCAACATTTACCACGAAATCTTTAAGTTTTGCAACTTGTTCCTTGGTGAGCGGATCTATGGTTTCTTCGTGATCCATCAGCCAGTAAGTTTCGGGTGATTCAACCTTGTTGCCTTCTTCATCGATATAATAAGTAGGTTCGGTAGCTTTTTGAGCCTTTGCATCAAGTTCTTTTTCAACCGTAGGAATTCCCCAGCCCAAGTCTTCATAATATTCATGTTCGAAGCAGGTCTTGACAAATTCCCATGCAGCCTCTTTTTTCTTGCTCTTGCTCGAAATGCCGATAACAGCATCAATATTCAAAACAGCCGTATCTTTGCCCGAAAGAGGAACACCTATGAGTTCGGGAATCTCTCCGAATCTGTATTTAGCGTTCCAGTTGTAACTTGAAAAGTCATCAACATACGCAAAATTAAGAAGTGAGGAGTTGTTTCTGTATTCATACAGGTACGCATTGTAATCGTAATTATTCCAGTAGTCCTCAGAGATTTCCTTGGGATATGTATTGGCATATTCGAGAAGTTTTGCAAACTCGGGTGAGTCAAAAGAGCATTTACCAGTCTTCGGGTCAAGGAATTCATTCATGCTCATGCTCATAAACATGCTCATAACTCCGCTTCTTGTCATATCACCGGATAATGCCTTGTTGCCCGTTGCCTTCTCCCATTCGATAACATCGTCAAGGTTCATGCCTTCTTTGTAAAATTCTTTCTTTACCTGAATTGCCTGAACCGTAAATGTGGGGAATACACAGAAAAGTTTGTCATCTCTCGCAAATACAGTCTGTGCGTTGTGAACCAGATCTTCCTTCTTGATTCCGTTGCTGTTTTCCATTAAAGGAGTAAGGTCTGTAAATACACCCTTGTCAATAAGGTTGGCTGCATCATATCCTTCCGGAACTATGATGTCGGGAGCATTGCCTCCGGTAAGATCCGAATAAAATCTCTTTCTGCCCGCCGTATAATCGTCGGGAGTATCAAACTCCGAATAATCAATGAGTTTAACTCTGTAGGTATCGTTATTCTTGTTAAACTTTATTATCTGTGAAGCGAGACTGTATGAACCGTATACCGTTCCGAGAGTAATGATTTCTTTGTCTTTTACATCTTCTGCGGGAACTTTTTCATATATAACCACGCTTGAACCGTTCTCGTCTTCTTTTGTGGTTAAAAACTGTTCGGCACTTGCAAAATAGAGCGAACCGTAGAATTCTCCGGGATTAATATCCGAATCATAAAAGTTGACTACTTCGGTTGCAGCCTTGTCACCTATATTAACACCCATTACCGAAGAGGAAGTCGTGTAATAGAAATCGTATCCTTTTCCTTGTACCAAATCTTTCTGGGCTATAAGATCGTTAAGAGAAGAGTCTTCCGTTACATTTCCCTGAGTATCCATTTTGAAGGTTTTGCTCACGGGCGTGTCGGTTTCCCATGACATAATCGAGAAGATGAGTTCTCCCTTATCGTTTAAGCTGGCATTCGTAAGATATGCACCCTTAATATCGGACTTATAATAATATTTCTTGTTTAAATCCTTGTCATAAACGGTAACAGACTGTTCGGAAGTAATATAAACATTGCTGTTATTATCCACAAAGAGATATCTGATGTAAAAATACTCTTCATTGCTGCCGTCGATATCAACTTCTTTTAATATGGTACCGTCAAGAGAATATTTTCTTAATGTATAAGTCTCCTGATAGGTCGTCTGGTCATATGTGGATATGGCGGTATAAAAATTCTCTTCGGCATCGAAGGCCCAGTTGGAACCGCTGAAGTACTCGTTGCCACCGTTTAAATCGATATCGTAATACTGAATATCGTTTTCGTTCGTAAAAGAGGCGATATGAAGTTTTGTATTGATTTCGTCGTAATAATCTTCGTAATCATCATAATTGTCTTCGAAATCAACAAAATCTTCTTCATCAAAATCTGCTTCATCAAAATCACCGTCTTCGACGTCGTTTTCTTCCGTAACGTCTTCGGGAATTTCATCCTCGTTTGTTTCTTCTGCAATTATCTCTTCGTCGACAGGTTCTTTTAAATCTCCTTCATATAAAACAGGACCGTCAATTTCGGGATAATCATATATTACCTGCGCAATGTAAAATTTTCCGTTGGCAGTCTTAATTCCATCAATATAATCAAATCCTTCAAGAGCGATGGTTTTTGCCTCTTTAAATACGGCATTTTTGTTTACCTTTTCTGCGGAAGCAACAACATTCGCGTTTCCGCTGCCTCCGTCTTTTCCGTTAATTATATTGGATATGGCATCTTTGGGATTGAATGTACATCCGGCAAGGGAAAGTACCATTGTCATACATAAAGATACCGACATAAGCTTTTTAAGTCTCATTATTCAAGTCTCCTTTCTCATACATTGTTAATTATATAACAATACGAGCCAAAAGTATAGTGTACAAATCTTACAATTAGTCCGTTGTTTGTCTTGGCTTTTTCGTTATTTTGCGCTTTTATCGGAAATAATAATCTTTCTTAACGCTTCTACCGCTATTTTTACGGAAGCGGAAGTATCTTCGCTCATGGTCTGGTCAAGCCCCGCTTTTTCTCTTTCCTGATTCCAGATTACATGGAAACACGAACCCGCACGGCACTTAAGCGCACTCGCTACGACAAACAATGTTGAAGATTCCATTTCGGAAGCCTTTACTCCGAGTCTCTTCCACGCTTCCCACTTTTGCAAAAGTTCATAAGATACGGGACTCTTCTCGGGTGAATGCTGTCCGTAAAACGAATCCTTGCACTGTACCACTCCGACATGCGTTCTTTTGCCGAGTTCTTTTGAAGCCTCGCGAAGAGCATTGGTTATATCCAGATCGGCCACAGCGGGAAATTCAATCGGTGCATATTCCACGGAAGTGTGTTCATATCTTATTGCACCTGTTGCAACAACAATATCTCCCGACATTACATCAAGATCTATTCCTCCGCAGGTACCCGTTCTTATAAAAGTATCCGCGCCGAGATTATGCAGTTCTTCCACTGCAATTGAAGTGGAAGGTCCGCCAATACCCGTCGAACACGCAGTTACCTTTACTCCTTCAAGATATCCTGTATATACGTTAAATTCTCTGTTGTAAGCAATCTGTTTTGCATCATCGAAAAGTTCGGCTATAGCCGGTATTCTTCCCGGATCACCCGCCAATATAACATACTTTCCTATATCTCCCTCGACACAATGAATGTGAAACTGCTTTTCAAGTTCCTGCATATTTACCTCCCAAATGATTAATCTATTCTAAATCCAATCCGTAAATTCAATTAAATTAAAATTTCACCCTACAGATTAATTATAATCAAACAGACGGCATATACAAGTGGAGCAAAGCAAAAGCGAATGCCGCAAAGCATCCGCCGATTGCCTTTCACTGCTTTTTCAGGGTCTGTTTTTCGGGTCACAAAGCAGCTTTTATATGAAATGTTTAAGGGGATTTAGTATATATAAACTCCGAATTTTTTCTTTTCGCCGTCCTCGTACTCAATCGAAGCTTTGATTTTATGAATATCAAATATGCTCTTTGCAATTGTCAGACCTATTCCGCTGCCCTTCTCATTGCTTCTTGAGTCATTGCCTTTGACAAATGTTTCCCAGAGTTCCTCGCCCTTTTTGTCGGGTAATTCTTCCACGGAATTTAAAATCGTAAAATAATTTTTATTTCCTACGACATTTATTTCGCCGCCGTCGTCAACATATTTGACGGAATTGGAAACCAGGTTTTCAAGAGCATTTGCAAAAAGATTTTTATTGACCTTTTTGATGTAATCTCCTTTTACGGTAAGTGTTATGTTTCTTTCTTCAAGCGAAGGAGTATACTTTTCAAAAAGATTCTCCGTCATTTTCACAAGATCAGTTTTTTCCTTATCCCCCGCAAACCGCTTATCCTGCAGGCGAAGCAGTTCAAGATTGCCGTTTATAAGTCTGTCCATGTAGTCTGTGCTCTCTAAAATTGCATCCGCATATGCCTCTTTTTTCTCTTCGTTTAGGTTTTCTTTCAGGCTCTCGGCATATCCGCGAAGCGCGGTAAGCGGGGATTTAAGGTCGTGTGAAATCGAGTCCATTAAGACTCTTCTGAAATCAGCTTCCCTTCTTCTTACAATCAGGGAAATACTGAGTATTACGGAAATAACCGAATTAATCACGAACACAATACCATATATGATGAGTATTGCGGGAAGCAGGCCTTTGCCTCTTTCTTCCCAGTAATTCGCTTTAAAATAGCACTCCATTGTATAATTGTTTAACGAAATTTCGAAGCGGTTGTCATCGACAGAATATTGTGTGCCCCTGAAAGGCTCTTTTACTATACAGAGAAAATCTCCCTTGAAAAACGATCTGTTATATTCATAGTAAAGCGAATCCGATCCGTCATTATAAGTCCCGGTTGACGTAATGTAATGCTTTGAGTCTCCCGCTCCCACGGGAATATAATCGCTCGCATCATTAACGGAGCCCACTACATATACTCCCGAATCCAGGTTCGAATTCACCATTACCTTATCTTTGTCATCAACTCCCACCGAAATTGTCGTATATTCGGGAGACCATGTCTCGTAATCATTCTCTCCTAAAGATACATCAAAATGATAATCTCCTTTGTAATAAGCGATTATATCAACAGGCTGAAATTCTTCATCTTCGGCAATAAATTTATTTACCTGAAAAAACAGATACGGTTGGTCTTCAACGGCACAAATATCGTAAAACTCTTCTTTGGTTGAATCCATCCAGTCCAGGAACTGTTCATCATCATTGGAATATATCGTAAAATGATATACGGAATTGTCGTCATCCGTAATGTTTTGCCCGCCTTGATCCGGCATCGTAAAATAAGCTCTTTGTTTGGAATCCGTAACAATTTCATTGTTATCTCTGTCCATGATTCTCGCATAAAACTGTCCGTTCACAAAAGAATTGGCATTAGAGCCAAGAAGCAGGCGTTCCCTGTTTAATAAATCACCGACGGAATCATCCGACAAATCCATCTCCTGTATGGAGGAAATCAGGTGATTGTTGATTCTTTCAATTGTATCAACATAGCCTTCAACCCATTTTCTGTAATCGTACTCATAAAAGAGAATCGCGATTATACAAAATGTGATTGTTACTGCCACGGTCTGAATTAACAGTCTTCCCATGATCAAACCGACATTTTTCTTTTTATTTTTTTTCATCATGTCTCCTTATTTAAGCCTTATTTAATCAACCAGTTTATATCCTTTGGAAACAACGGTTTTTATCTGTCTGCCGGCATTATTCAGTGCTTTTCGCAGATTTTTGACATGGTTGTCGACCACTCTTGTTTCCACGAAGACATCATCTCCCCATATCCTGTTTAAAAGAGTTTCCCTGCTTACCACCCAGCCTTTGTGCTTTAAAAGGAAACACAGAATTTCAAATTCTTTGGGCGGCAGTTCCGTTTCCTTTCCGTCCACCGTCAGAACAAGCGATACGGTATTTAAGGAGATGCTTCCGCAATTTAAAGTCTGATTGTCGTTTGTTTTACCTGTGCGTTTTAAAAGAACATTTACCTTGGCATAAAGTTCGGCGAATGAAAAAGGTTTGCAGATATAATCATCGCACCCTATTTCATATCCGTAGAGTCTGTCTTCTTCGGAAGTCTTGGCTGTCAGAAAAAGAATCGGCACATCCGTTGTTTTTCGAATTCTTCTGCACATTGTAAATCCGTCGATTCCGGGAAGCATTACATCGAGAAGCACAACATCGAATTTTTCTTTTTCGATGTATTCCATTCCCTCCTCTCCCGTAGAGGCTTTGATTACCTCAAACTGCCCCTGTGATTTGGCGGTAAAATATTCGCTGACAATATCACGGATTTTATCATCATCTTCTACCAAGAGTATTTTCGCGCTCATTTTTGTTCTCCTTACAGATCTGTATGAATAGATTATAATTCAAAGATGTATTGTTTGTGTGTGGTTATTATATTTTTTATGTAAAAAAACTGCAGACCATATTTATGATCTGCAGTTTAATAATATGTTTTTTTTCAGTGATTAATGTTTCTTTGTAGCAATGTCTTCTTTGATCATTTCAACGAATTCGTCGAATTTAACCGTTACCGTCTCCTGCTCGCCGTGAAGTCTGAATGATACGTTGCCTTCCTCGGCTTCTTTCTTGCCGATAACTGCGATGTAAGGAACTTTCTGAATTTGGGCTTCTCTCATCTTGTAACCGAACTTCTCGCTTCGATCATCCGATTCAACTCTTACGTTTGCATCGTAAAGAGCATATTTAAGTTTCTTTACATACTCGTTAAGTTCATCATCGTCGTTCTTTATAGGAAGAATCTTAACCTGCACGGGTGCAAGCCATGTAGGAAGGTTGCCCTTTGTCTCTTCGAGGATGTAAGCCATGAATCTGTCGATTGAACCGAGGATTGCTCTGTGGAGAACAACGGGTGTCTTCTTTTCGGAATCAGCATCGATATATGTAAGTTCGAACTTTGCAGGTAAGCAGAAGTCAAGCTGACATGTTGAAAGCGTGATTTCGTTACCGATAGCCGGCTTAACATTAACGTCAAGCTTGGGTCCGTAGAATGCAGCTTCACCGATTTCTTCCGTATATTCGATACCGATTTCGTTTAATGTCTCACGAAGAGCCTGCTCTGCCTTGTTCCACATTTCATCATCGGGATGATACTTCTTTGTGTCGGCAGGATCTCTTAACGAAAGAACGCATCTGTAATCCGTAATTCCGAAATCTTCATATGTCGAGAAGATAAGATCGCATACACCTTTTACTTCGTCTTTAATCTGATCGGGTGTTACGAAAATATGTGAGTCGTTCTGGCAGAAATGTCTTCCTCTCTCGATACCCTTAAGCGTTCCGGAAGACTCAAATCTGAAGTCATGAGCGATTTCAGCGATTCTTATCGGGAGTTCCTTATATGAATGAGGTCTGTTTGCATATATTCTCATATGATGAGGGCAGTTCATGGGACGGAGTACAAAGCTTTCGCCTTCAACTTCCATCGGAGGGAACATATTCTCTTTGTAGTGATCCCAGTGACCTGATGTCTTGTAAAGATCAACAGTACCTACGCAGGGCGTTAATACATGCTGATAGCCAAGCTTCTGCTCTTTTGTTCTGATATAATTCTCAAGCTCCTGCCATACAAGATAACCGTTGGGAAGGAACATGGGAAGTCCGCGGCCTACCAAATCATCAGACATGAAAAGATTCATATCTTTGCCAATCTTTCTGTGGTCTCTCTCTTTTGCTTCTTCAAGTAACTGAAGATGTGCTTCGAGTTCTTCGGGTGTAGGGAAACATACGCCGTATACTCTCTGAAGTACCTGATTTGATGCATCACCTTTCCAGTAAACACCTGAATGCTTAACAAGCTTAAAGTTACGGCAAAGCTTAACATTGTCTACGTGAGGTCCACGGCAGAGATCTGTATAATCGCCCTGGTCGTAGCATGAAATATTGCCGTCTTCCATATTTGATAAAAGATCCATTTTGTAGGGATCGTCTTTGAAAATCTCAAGTGCTTCGGCTTTGGAAATCTCGCGTCTGTAAATCTTAATGCCGGACTTTGCAATCTTTTTCATTTCCTTTTCGATTTTCTCGATATCCTCGTCATTAAGAACTGCATCGCCAAGGTCCATATCATAGTAGAAACCTTCATCTACAACAGGTCCTACCCAGAACTTTGCATTGGGATACAAATGCTTTACAGCCTGAGCCATCATGTGAGCACATGAATGGTTGAGCACATGTAAGTTTTCGTCTTCTTTGAAATTAACCATGATTCTTCTCCTTATAATAATCTTCCTAATAATTTCTCTTTTAAAATAAAAAATCACCCATAATATCCGATTGGATACTAAGGGTGCATCATGCACGGTTCCACCTTAATTTTTCACTCTTTAAGTCTTTAACGTAACTGCACGGAGACGCTTACTTGATTCTGCGTTCGGCTCCAAAGTGGTCTTCATGTCAATCCGCACCGGCAACTCTCAGCAAATGCTGCCGTCTCTGTGAGCTTTCCTTAACACTACTCTCTTTTTCACAGCCTTTAAATATTATCCATATAATATAAAACAAAAATGCTTTTGTCAATTAAAAAAAAGTGAACACATTTAAAAAATGTTTCGGCTGTGACTAGATGTTGTCCTTATGATATAATTAATACTCAAGAGAAATATGAATTAAGAATAAAAAAGCGTTAAATGATTAATTTTGTTCCGATTACAATTAAAGATAAATGTGTCTTAAATAAATATCTTCGCGAATACGGATCGTCTTCATGCCAGCATTCCATGTACCTTTTCACCGGACTTTCGATGAAATACGGTGACGAATATGCGATTGTCGACGATGTTCTTTTCATTCACCGAAGTAAACTTGATACTCCGGGTAATAGAGTATATCTTGCTCCGCTCGGAAACATCGAAAACAGTTTTAAAAAATATGTTGATATTCTTTTAGAAGATGCAAAAGGTTACGATGCGAAGCTTTCGTTTTTTACGGTGACCGAACGATTTAAACTTCTGCTTTGCGATAATTATCCGGATATGTTTGAATGCGAGGAATCCAGGGATTACGACGAATATATTTACTCTGTGGAAAACCTCTCGGTTCTTCCGGGAAGAGCTCTCGCTCCTAAAAGAAACAGAGTTCGTGCTTTTTACTCTTCCTACGAAGGGCAGATAAGAATCGAAAATATCACCAACGAAAATATAACCGATATATATGAATTCCAGCAGGAATGGATCACGCAGAGGCTCTCCGAAGGTTACGACGAAATGCTCGCACGTGAAAACGAAGCCATCAAATTTTATCTGGCCAATTTCGACGAACTCGAATTTAAAGGCATCGTGGTTTATGTAAAAGGAACCGTTGTCGGCTATGCCGCCGGAGTTTCCCTAAACGATGAGTGCATGGACGAGGTCATAGAAAAAGGCAGAAAAGATATAGTCGGTATCTATCAGCTTCTCTGCAACGAATTTGCACTGCTGGTCTGCAAGGGCTACAAATATATAAACCGCGAGGAAGATTTGGGTGTGGACGGGCTTCGTCGTGCCAAAACTTCGTATGAACCGCTTTATATGCTCAAAAAATATATTGTCAGGGAAAAATAATGTTAGGCAAAATATTAAAAAAAGAAGACTGTGCTGCCTGCAGATTCTGCTGCTCTTTTAGGAGAACATCTCTGTGGGAAACACCCATTTTCACAAAAGAAAACATCGAAGCAATCAAGACAAATCCCTCTTTGGACGAAACTGTCTTAAATGTCATAGAAAAAGACGGTTATTGTTTCGCAAAATACGACTTAAGCGGCCAATATAAAACCGATGATGCCGACGAAGAAGTGCCCTGTCCGTATCTGGGTGAAAACGGATGTATTTTATCCGATGACGAGAAACCCTGGGACTGTAAAATCTGGCCTCTCAGAGTAATGAACAAAGACGGAGAAATCGTCGTTGCTCTCACGCCGACCTGTCCTTCGATAAACCGCCTTGAGTTTGCATACGTAAAAGATTTCGTTTCGGTGAATCTTAAAAAAGATATAACGGAATACGCGGCTGCTCATCCTTTTTTAATAAAAGAATACCATCCGGATTTTCCGATTATATAAATCGTAAATTATATTCTTTGTAGGAGGAGAATTCATGAATAAGTTAAAAAAACTGTCTGCGCTTCTTTTAACAGGCGTACTGACAATCTCGCTGACAGGCTGTCTGGGAGGCGAACCGGAACTCACTGTCAATCTTTCCAATCCCGACCCGGTAAACACCTCTTCGTCCGCTTCGGGCAATACCGACAATAACAGCAAAGACAATACCGTTGTTACGAATAATACCGATAATAACGCAGATACAACCACACCGGATAATTCCGATGTTGCATCACCCGTTGCGGTTCAATCCGGTGAAGCGGTCCTTTATAACGGACAGATCCTATTCCGTGAATATCACCCTTTCCAGATTGAGTCTGAAGCTGTATGGGGCGAGTTTTCGTTCGATTCCGCAACTTATGGAAGCAGGGCGCATTTATGTACTTTCGATCCTTCCGATCCGGGAAGCGGAGTCAAAGAAATTGTCGAAGATCCCGGTTTCGGTGATATGTACTTGGTCAACGGTGAAGAATTATATTCACAGTACTATACCAATGCCGAAGATTATTCAAGATATTACAACATGGTATATAAAACCAATCTCAGCACTTCAAAAACCGAAGATATCTGCGAAGGAAACATCTCCGGCTTTTCACCCGACGGAAAACATCTTGCTGTTTACAACTATGTTACCGATCCTTATTTAACTCATTTCAATATTTATGATACTGCAGACTTAAAAAATCCTTCCGCAAATTACACTTCCGACAAGGGTATGGTTTATCTCGGAATTGATAATGACAATCTGTATTTCCTCGAAAATGATTACGATAACGATTTATACTATATCAAACAGCTTGGATTCGACGGAGCGGCTTATACTCTGGCTGCATGCAATTTTGATGATGTTATCGAAGGGTATGCTTCTTTCCCCGAATACTATGACGCTATTACGATCGATGACAAGAGCATTTCTGTAAGATTTGATTTCTATGAAGGAACCGGTCATTTTTATTTCACAAGTGTAGATGTAACCGTTCCCAAAGCAGTTAACGAACAGCCTTCCGATAAACCTCTTTTTGAAGCAGATATGAAAGATTCTCCTCAGGATGAGGATCCTAACGGAAACCTTCCTTCTCAAATCGCATCATTTGAGTCCTATCCCGCTAATGAATCAGGCCGCGGATTTGCAAGAGTAATCCAGTATTATAATACTTTTGACGAAGGAACATTCTTCGCTGTTGCCGACTGCCACCGTGATCCCTTGGAAGATGTCGGCTGGAGATCATCATATTTCTTCTTAAATCTCGAATACTGTTTTGTCCCCACGGGAAGCAAGGAATTTACAGTAGTAGACAAAATGTTTGATTTGCTCGGAGAAAGAGGAAATTTGTCTCAATATGAGTATGACGAAACAATGAATACAATGTTTGTATATGCAGGTTTCTTTTATGATGACGATAACGAACTGGTCGGAACCTATTACGAACCCGTTTATATCGACGGTCCCGAAAGTCCGATTGAAGAAAGCGGTTATACGTACATTGCCGAATTGGCCGACGATTTCTACTTTGAATGTTTCAACTGGGATGAAGACATGTACGGGGACGATTTCACTCAGATTACCGATGTAGTTGACTTTAAAAATGAATTATTATCATTTGAGAACCCTCCTCTTAAAGCAGCCGAATACGATTATGAAGGTTATCTGGTATTCGGGCCGGACGATTATTCATTTGAAAAAACAAGCGGATATATCTGTCACATGGGCTGGGATTCCGAAGGCAATGTATATTATGTGAGACCGGTACTGTTTGATTAAAAAAGACAAGCGAAGATAAAAAACTGCAGGTTCATAAGAGCCTGCAGTTTTTTTAGAGGAGATTAAAGGATATTATTTAAAAACCAATAATTGGTTTATTGCCTGTATGTATACTGTCTGCCGATTCTTTTTTCAGGATTGACATCCGTCATATAAAGAAAGATTAAAAATATCCATTCAAGTGGTTTCATAAGGATATAAACTATGTCCGCTTTTAGGGGCGTGGTAATTAACGTTGAAAGGGGAAATCCGTAATTATCGTACACCCCGCGGATAAACTTATGAAACTTCGGAGATATCTCCTGTATCTTTTCTTCAAACGCATTCGCAATACAAAGCTGTCTGTTAACTACTATAGTCGCATTTCTTCTCGTACCTAAGCGAAGCGGTTTGACGATTTTCTTGTGTCCTCCCGCAGCAACCGTACAAAGATAATGTCCGCGATATTCTAAGGGAGGCGGAGGAATCTGTTTGGAAAAAGTCCAGTCCGCAGTATCGGTAAAAGCTTTTATCGGACCGTCAAATCCTTTTCCTAATATCACAAAGATAATCTCAAGGACTGCTATAATGAAAAACAATGCAACAAAAATAATGGTCGAGTATCCTGCAATATTGCTCATAAAACGATATAGGTTTTTTATAAATGTATTTTTATAATTCTCTATACCCTCTTCTTTCAAAACCTTTAACTGTTGCGTCAGATGTCTTTTTACGGCCAGTGCCGAAATAAGCAGGACATTGAAATGATAAAGGTATAGATAAAGATCCGGTGTCCAAATATCATACAAATCTTTGGGAGGCAATTCTATAAATGTATTTTTATATATCTGAATCGCATAAAAAATCTGGAATACATTTAACATTATTACCGCACCTATAGCAGAAGCCGAGATTAAAGGCGGAAGCTTTTTGGCGTTTGAGAAAAGCAAAACTCCGAATCCTGCAGTTCCTACAATCATCACTAAAATGATGCAT
>CACWZK010000011.1 GCA_902765365.1 uncultured Lachnospiraceae bacterium | reverse complement strand
AAGTTCTTTGCAAAGTTCATCTGCATTGAGTACCACGAGATTGCCGATGGTCTTTTTTAGATACTCAATCATTTCCTTACCGTCATATCCCGTGGGATTTAAAGATTCGGTTACGGGCTTAAGACAAACTTCGTTGGTAATAACGGCTCCGCCTTCTTTTAGGAAATCCAGGTTTCTGACGGCTTCCGAAGGTTCGAAAGCTATGATAAGGTCGGCTTTCCCCTTGGGAATTAAAGGTGAATATGCATCGCTGCCAATACGCACGTGGCTTGTAACGGGGCCTCCGCGCTGTGCCATTCCGATGGTTTCCGCAGAATGAACCGTCTCGCCTTTTTTCTCGGCTGCTGCCGCAAGAAGTTTGGATGCGAGCACCGTTCCCTGACCGCCTACACCGCAAAGTAAAATATTGTAAGACATCTAGCGCACCTCCTTTTCGATAGCACCCATCGGGCAAACCTGAGCACAGAGATTGCAGCCGGTGCACATTGATGTGTCTATGGTAACCTTTTTATCTTCTGCCGATATGGCGGGACAGCCGATTTCGCGGATGCACTTTTTACATCCGATGCACTTGTCGGTTATCACGCATTTTTCGGTCGGTTTGAAAAGTGCCACGCAGGGAGATTTGAAAATGATCGCTTTTACGCCCTTTGCTTCGGCACATTCGTTTATTGCCTTTTTAGCTTCTTCAAGGTCGAGGGGATTGACGGTTAATACCTTTTCGATGCCCATTCCTAAAAGAATCTTTTCGATGCTTATTTTATTAACTACATCGCCCATCATATTGATGCCGGTGCCCGGATGGGGCTGATGGCCCGTCATGGCAGTGGTTGAGTTATCCAGCACGCAGAGAATCATATCCGCTTCGTTGTAAATCGCATTTGCAATTCCCGTCATGCCTGACGCAAAGAATGTGGAGTCTCCGACAAATGCGAAGTTTACAGTCTCCGTATCCGTCCAGTGAAGGCCCTGAGCCATGGTGATGCCTGCGCCCATACAGAGACATGTATCTACCATGTCAAGCGGCATTGCATTTCCAAGTGTGTAACATCCTATGTCTCCGGAGAAATTGGCTTTTCTTCCCTTCATTGCCTGTTTAACCGCATAAAAACTTGCTCTGTGAGGACAGCCTGCGCAGAGTACGGGCGGACGCATCGGAGGTGTGGGAATATCCGATGTATGTGCTTTGCTTTCTTCGATTGTATCGCCGAGGAATTTGGCAATTTCAGCCGCTACGCCTTCGGCCGTGTTTTCTCCTGCAAGAGGCGAATTGAGAGTATGTTTTCCGAGTACCTTTATCTTTAGCTGTTTTTTACCGATTAACTGAAGTAATTCTTCCTCAAGATAAGGGAAGAGTTCTTCCACTACGAGTACTTCTTCAACGCCTTCTAAGGCTCCTAAAAGAAACTTCTCGGGCAGAGGATGAGGTGTTGCAACTCTTATTAAAGTCACATCTTCTCTGTCCTGAATAAATTCTTTGGCATATGCATAGCCTGCACCGCCTGCAAGAACGGCTTTTTTGTTTCCGTTCGTTCCCTGAACGGTGTTGAATTTATATTCCGAAAAATCATCGCCGATGGCGGGATTTCTCTTTTCAATCATCTCGTGATTCATTCTCGAAAGACGGGGGAATATTACAAAACGTTTGGAATTCTTTACAAATCCCGGAACATCCTTGGGCTTTGCATTCTCATCATAAGTAATGCTTCCGTACGCATGATCGATTCTTGTGGTCGGTCTGAAGAGTACGGGAGTTTTATATTTTTCCGAATATTCAAAAGCATCCTGAATCATTTCGTATGCTTCTTCGACACTTGAAGGATCAAAAACCGGAATACGGCAGTATTTTGCAAAGAGTCTCGTATCCTGCTCGGTCTGCGACGAAATGGGGCCGGGATCGTCCGCGGATACTACTACAAGTCCGCCTTCGACTCCGACATATGCAAGCGACATAAGCGCATCGGATGCAACATTAAGTCCCATCATTTTCATAGTGACTAAACATCTTGCGCCCGCATAGGAAGCGCCTGCCGCCACTTCCATGGCTGCCTTTTCATTGATAGACCATTCCACATGAATAGCCTTATCCTTATTTCTTTTGGCAATCGTATCGACGATTTCGGACGACGGAGTTCCGGGATAACCGCACGCTAAATTAACTCCCGCCGCCATTGCACCAAGCGCTATCGCCTGATTGCCCATGACATATTCTTTTTTCATACTTCGTTCCTTTATCCTTTTCCTTACATGAAAAAAGTAGTTCGAATCCTGCTAAAAATGCAAGGCCGAAATACTTTTTTATCATAACATTATTTTATGGATTATTGTATAGTTTTTTAATTCAATCTTTTCTTTCTTTTACCGTTTAGAAATGCCTCCATAGCCATTGATACAACCTGATTTAAAGAGCATCCGTTTTCAAAGGCATACTCGGCTGCTTTTTCATGTATTTGAGGTGTAGTTCTGACATTAAAGCTCCCAGAAAATTCTTTTTGAGGCTCCTTGCCAATTTTCGCACAAATACTCAGATAATTGTCTACGCAATCATGAAAAGACTGTTCCAGTTCCTCTATGGATTTCCCATGAAAATTTAATGAATCTGAAACCCCAAATACTTCACCGATGAAAATATTATCACTCTCATCGTATCCTATAGAAGCCCTGTATCCTTTGTATTTCATCATATCAGATTTCATTGTCAACGATCTCCTTCTCACCTGTTTCATCTAAAAACTTTTTTACCTTTTCTATCTGATACTTATATAACTCTTTGCCGGGATGAGGTCCGTCAAACTGAAGAATTCTTTTTGATTTATTGTGTACAAATCCTATCCCGGATCCTCGTCCGCCTTGAAATCTCGTACAGTTGCATTTTGCCATCAACATATCCAATTCTCTCACGGTAAAATTTTTAGGATATGGTTTTCTATACAGTTTTTCTATCAGGTCTTTCTTCTTAGGCATCCATTTCCTTTCTGCAACTGTTATTTAGTTGCAACAATGGTATCATCTTTTTATAAGATTTTCAAGTCTTTTCTGTTTATTGATTGCTATCTCTACACCAATCCAAATAGTCGTCAAAAGAAAAACTTAATTACTTTTAACAATTATTTTTTCTTATTCTTGATTTCTTCGTAATAGGATTTATATCTGTAGATACTTCTTTCGCTGATATTATTCCTTTGGGCTATCTCTACAATTGGCATTCCGTCTTCATAACATTCAACAAAATCACTATAGATTGCCATCCATTTTGCATTATGCTTTTGTCTTCCGCTTGCTTTTCGTTTTTTGAAATATTCCAGTTCTTCTTTTAATTCGTTGTTTTCTTTTTCCAGTTCTTCAATTCTTTTTAATGCATCATCCAAAGTTTTTATTTTCTTCATCAAAATATCCTCCTGTCAATTTCATTTTGACATTATTATACAAAATAATGATTGCTATGTCAAATTCATTATGTCATTTCTTGGTTAAAAAAATAATCGTGCGTATAAAGCGCCCGATTACCTTAGAAGAATACTCGATTAATTAAGCTAAATCATATGAATTCCAAAAAAGATTGCTATATTTTTTACGAGAAAATTAATCGTCAGAATGCCGAGCCCGATGTAGATGAGAACAAAGGGACTTAGCTTGGCAAAACAATTTTTGTTGTGACGATATAAAAATGAATTGATTGTATAGAAAAAATATGCCACATATGTATACCCGACAAAAGGATGATAATAGAGGCTCTTTAAAATATGCAGATGTACAAGGTAATTAAACGCTCTCGTGCCACCGCAACCTACACAGTAAAAGCCCGTAAAATGTCTGAACGTACATTCACCGCCGAGGGTGAGCATTTTATCTCCGAAGAATATAAAAAGAAGAGTCACTCCAATCATAAAAGGGAGCAGCACGATGCAGATGCGATAAAGGAGCAGATGCTCGATATCCATGTCTCTAAAGTTTTTCTTTTTACAGTATTCGCTTAATTTGGACATAATATGTTATAATACTCTCTGTGAAAATTACTTTAATCGGAGGTTATCATGTGGATTGCCGACAATTGGAAAGATTATGAAGTCATTTCTACGTCCGGTGGAGAAAAACTCGAACGCTGGGGCGACTATATTCTCGTTCGACCCGACCCACAGGTAATATGGAATACGCCGAAGTACAATCCAGGCTGGACGCATTTTAATGGTCATTACCACCGCTCCAGCAAAGGTGGCGGAGAATGGGAGTTTAAAAATCTTCCCGAGGAATGGAGCATTCATTACGATGAGCTCACATTCAATTTAAAGCCTTTTGCATTTAAGCACACGGGACTTTTCCCCGAACAGGCGGTAAACTGGGACTGGTTTTCGGATATCATAAAAAAGCAGCTGTCCGATAATCCGGACAGAACTTTTAAGGTGCTGAATCTCTTTGCATATACAGGCGGTGCAACACTCTCTGCAGCAAAGGCCGGCGCTTCGGTTACTCATGTCGATGCCTCAAAGGGTATGGTTACATGGGCAAAAGAAAATGCCATTTCTTCCGGCCTGGGTGATGCGCCGATCAGATGGCTCGTGGATGACTGCGTCAAATTCGTCGAAAGAGAAATCCGTCGCGGAAACAAATATGACGGTATCATCATGGATCCGCCCTCGTACGGCAGAGGCCCTAAAGGCGAGATCTGGAAAATCGAAGAAAGCGTTTTCCCTTTTATCGAACTGACCGCACAACTTTTAAGCGAAGACTCCGCTTTCTTTTTAATCAATTCATATACCACGGGCCTGCAGCCCGCAGTGCTCTCTTATATGTTAAATACCTGTATTAAACCGAAGTTCGGAGGAGAAGTTGTCTCCGATGAAATAGGACTTCCTGTTTCCGAAAACGGTCTGGTACTTCCGTGCGGTGCCAGCGGCAGATGGGTTAAATCCTAATCCGCCGAATAAATGGCAATGTATTCAATCTTGGCGCTTAAGGAATATCCGTTTTCTTCGAGGAATTCCTCAAGATAATCTTCCTT
This sequence comes from uncultured Lachnospiraceae bacterium, assembly GCA_902765365.1. Classification (GTDB taxonomy): domain Bacteria; phylum Bacillota; class Clostridia; order Lachnospirales; family Lachnospiraceae; genus UBA3766. The sequence goes on along the minus strand of CACWZK010000011.1, from coordinate 29,233 downwards.
GCGGTATGACTTGTTGGGATTGTATTCGTCAGCCATGTAATCCGTGTTTATAAATACAATCGGCTTGTCTGTAAGACTGTCGATATCATTTGCAAATTCATCATAAGAAAACGAACCTAAATTTGGCCATGTGTGAGAAATCGCGCATGGCATTTTTAATATGTATTCGAGTCCCGGAATATCTCCGTAGAAAATCGCTCTCTTACCTTCATAACCCTTGTCGCTTACATACGATGTCAGTTCTTCGATAAGCGCCGCTCTTTCGGGATTGGTATGCATTCCCGCAAGCACTTCGTTTCCCTCGATTTTGGTGCTGTTGCTCACGGGAAAACCGGGGTCGCGGAAAATAAACACAAAGCCGAATATAATACACTGAATGGTAGCGGTCACTATAAGCAGGAAGAGTGATATTCTGGTTGCAACCATTGTATTTCTGGCCTCAAGGTCCAGTAACTCATAAAAGTTTCTTCCCTTGAAAAGTTCGTTCCATATCATAAAAAGAACTGCAGGCGCAACAATAAACAGATTGTTCATCGAAGGATAAAGAGCATTGTTGCTTCCAAGCGGCGTAATCCAGATGATTACAAGCACCGCCGTGGCTATCAGCTTATGCGCCAGCTCGTTACGCTTTCTTAACATCGTCCATACAGACATCATGTTTGCTATCAGGAAGAACACAACCATCCAGAAATACATCGAAGAATAATCATTGTATCTGAATGTGAAAACATGATTTCTGTATGCCCAGAAAAGGAAAAGTCCGTATAAAACAAACTGTGCCACCACAATGATAATTCTCGCATAATGTCTCTTCATCAGTGCGCTGACCGCAAAGCATAAAACGGTAATTCCGACAAGCAGTATAAAACTCTTGTAGTAAGTCGTATATCCTCTTAAAATCGCCATTATCATTCCGGTCGGTTTATAACCCGAATTCTCTCCTGTCATGGAGAAGAGGGAAATAACCATATGCGGAATCGATGAAAATCCGTATTTAATTCCTATCAGTCCGGCATTTGCTGCTATGCCCAAAAAGAATCCGCCGATACAAATCAATGTGTCCGTTAAACCGTACACAAATTTTTTCTTTTTAAGACAGGCGGAAAACCATACCACTACAATGAGTGCGGTCTCCGTTATATTGGGGAATCTTACAAATACATTGAAGGCGAGAATAACGCCCGCAACTGCAAGGCCCCATCTTTTTTCTTTTTCAAGGGATTCAACCAGAACTATTACCGCGCAGGTAAAAAGAAGATATGTCAGGTAATTGTAGAGAATCGTGGTCGGACACCAGAAAAGGGAAATCGCCAGAATCTCTCCGACAAAGACAAACACACGCGGCATATATTTTTTTAGGAAAAGATATGATAAAACCACACCGAGAACAGGTACTAAAGTTGTATAAAACTTCATTCCTATCCATGTGGCTCCGAAAGGAAGCATGGTGAAAAATCTGCCGAGCATATTAGCCCAGAATGTAGCCACGGTCCAGGTCAAATTCATCTTATCCAGGTTTTCGTAATTGCCGAGGCTGTATGCGGTATCGGTAAATTCCACACCGAATGCAAGATGAAGAAAAGGAAACAAAACAAGGACCGCAAGGAATATGCAGTCCAGGATTATGAGTTTCGTCTTTTGATTTTTCTTCTTCTCTGTTTTATCCATTAATTATTTATCTTTCCGACTTTTTCACGAATTACATACTGAGGTGAATTGTTCATGCAAATGTAGATTCGGCCGATGTATTCGCCGATGAGTCCAAGCATGAGCATTATCATTCCGCCGATGAAAACAAGTACCGACATAAGTGCGGAGAAACCTGCCTGTACATCGACCAGAACAAGTTTTTTGATAATCGTATATATTCCGTAAAGGAAGCCCGAACATGCGCAGAAGCATCCGATGCCTGTTGCGATTCTTAAGGGCTTAATCGAAAATGCCGTAAAACCGTTAAACCAGAGTGAGAAAAGCTTTGCAAGAGTATATCCGCTTTCTCCCACGCTTCTTGCTCGGTGGTTGACTTCGACATTCGCTACGTTCTTGGTGGCTCTTAAAACAAGGCCTATTACATATGCGTAGGACTGTTCATATCGAAGCATGTCGTCAACGATAAATCTCTTGGCTGCGAAGTAACTCGATACCTTGAGTTCCTTGGGTTTGCCAAGCATGATTCTGGTCATGAGTTCATTCACCTTGCTGCCGAAATTTCTGAAGCCGGAATGCTGCTTTTTGCCGTAGCTTGCATAGCAGACATCATAGCCTTCCTCGAGTTTTCCAAGGAGTTTGCCCACTTCGTTCGCAGGTGTCTGACCGTCGTCGTCAAGACAAACTACCACGTCTCCTGTAGAGTGTCTCATGCCTGCCATAAGTGCGCAGTGCTGACCGAAGTTTTTCGCAAGGTCGATACCGAGAATATTGTCGTTCTCTTCCGCGAGTTTTTTTATTAGTTCAAATGTCTTGTCAGGTGAGCAGTCATTGACAAGAATTATTTCAAATTCATGTCCGATCTCCGCCATTGTGGTTTTAATCTCATCCACTACATCCGAAAGAGTTTTCTCCGATCTGTAGCAGGGGATTACGAAACTGATTTTCATTGTTTTCTCCGTTTATATTTATTTCGGAGCCTGGCTCCCGAAGGGTGCCCGGCTCTTTTTTTATTGCATAAAGAATGTCACGCCCTGAGTCAGTCTTACAAAGAAGAACACTCCGCAGTAGGTATGGTATATCAAAATTGCCAAAGCTAGAACAAGGTATACGGCTTTAAAAATATCAAAAGCATTTACTTTGGCAGGGGTCGTATCATCTTTTGATGTGTCCGATAAATCGGACATATTCTTTTTAGTAATCTTTTCAAGAAGGGATTTAATATTTTTTACAAAATACATAATGCTTACGACGAAAAGAATAAAGAGGCAGAAATCATATCCCCACGCGAAGTTGTCATCAAGTTCCCTTTTGCCTGTTTCGCGAAGAAGAATGTATTCGACAAATGCCACAAACCACATCGCCCATGCGAGTAAAAAGAAACGGTGCGTGAGTCCTCTTTTTTTATCCTTAAAATCCGTGAGTGTATCCTTAAGCACAGGGACGATATTTAAAAGCAGTATCACTATCGGAAATGCCGCGGAAAGAATCATTGTAAAGTAAGGTTTTTCCGCACGTAAATATACACTGTAAAGAGGGTCTATTATAATTCCGTTGCCGGTGCCTTCTCCGAAGAGAACATATTCCTGAAACAGTATTACCGCCACGGAAGGAAATACGGTCAGTGCACAGAGTATAATTCTTTTAAGAGGTACTCCGAGTATGAAGTCTGCGATTAGGAAAAGAAGCGCAACGGGTGCAAACACAAGGATAAAATTCGTTTTAACCGATGTGGTAACTGCGAGCAGAATTGCAAACGCAATCACTTCTGATGCGCTCATTTTTTCTTTGTACTTCTCTGATATCGTAAGGTACAAAACAATGCATATAAGTGCCGTGAATTTCATCACGATATATGTCGAATTGTGCCATATGCTTCCGGACTGATAACCGATATATCTGTAAGGCTGTATCGCCCTGATGTATAAGGGAGCCACAAAGCCCGAAATTGCCGTAAATACAATCGCCGTTTTGGTTTCGATTTTCTCACTTCGTAAAATAATATATGTCAGCGCCAGTGCGCCGGCTTCGCATATGCATAAGAATGTTGCTATCGCAAAATGAAAGTAGAACTCGGGCAATAGTGCGAACAGTCTGTAAATAACAGCGAGTATGCTGTATCCCCAGCCGTCGAGCGCCATTTCTATATGAGCGAAAAGATCCGATTCATACTTGCCCGTGACCGGAAACAGTGTCTGATTGTAATGAAGAAGTACGAGTTCAAAACAGTAGAACGTAAATCCGATTACGGCAGGGATTATAAAAAACGCATTTATTATTTTGTTCTTTTTATCGCTTTTCAAAATCCTTTTTCTCCAGCTCCATAAAAATCACTTCGCGAATCGCACCGTTGTCGTTAATCTTTTCAATCCCGTCCGTCTTTTTAAATCCGGCTTTTTCGTAGCTTCTGATTGCACCGGGATTGTCTTTGTATACTCTCAAAAAAACTTTGTCTAATTTCAGTTCGTTAAACGCATATTCAAGGATAAGGCTCGCGCTTTTTGTTCCCACACCTTTTCCTCTCGCGCTTTCTTCACCGATGAAAATGCCGAATTCCGCGTCTTTTTTATCATAATCGATATCTCTTAAGTAAACGCTTCCCACACCCTTACCGTCTAAAAGAATGATAAACTGCGCTACCTTTCCGGTCTTAACGAAATTTTCAAGCCATGCTTCATGACTCTCTTTGGTAAACATTCTGCGGTCTATAAAACGGGCGTTAACATATTCGGAATTGCGCCATCTTATGATGTCGTCTGTGTCATTGTATGTAATTGGGCGAATTGTAATTTCTGCCATATCTTCTATTCTTGATGGAGCCAGGCACCATTCATTCTATCTCTTGTAGAATTCCTTTACTTTGCCTATGATGTATTCGACTTCTTCTTCCTTAAGTCCGTAGTAAAGAGGGAGTCTGACAAGCCTCTCGCTTTCCTTGGTAGTGTACACATCCTCACCGTTAAATCTGCCGAACATCTTGCCTGCGGGTGCGCTGTGAAGAGGGATGTAATGGAATACCGCAAGTATGCCGTTCTCTCCGAGGAATTTGATAAATGCGCTTCTCTCTTCGAGATCTTTGCACTTTAAGTAAAACATGTGTGCATTGTGCTTGCAGTCTGCAGGAACGAAAGGTCTCTCGATGCGTTCCTTGTTTTCAAGCTCTTCAAATGCATCAAAATACATATTCCATGTGTGCATTCTGTCTGCGGTAATTTCATTCGCAAGTTCAAGCTGTGCATAAAGATATGCCGCGTTAAGTTCACTCGGAAGATACGATGAACCTGCATCAACCCATGTGTATTTATCGATCTGACCACGGAAAAATTTTGCCCTGTTGGTACCTTTTTCCCTGACGATTTCAGCGTGCTCAATATTATCCTTATCGCGGATTAAAAGAGCCCCGCCTTCGCCCATCGAAAAGTTTTTGGTCTCATGGAAAGAAAAGCATCCGTATTCTCCAAACGTACCGAGTGCTTTGCCCTTGTACTCGGACATAATTCCCTGTGCTGCATCTTCGATGACTAAAAGATTATGATTGTTGGCAATCTCCATAATCTTATCCATCTCGCAGGAAACGCCCGCATAGTGAACGGGAACGATTGCTTTTGTCTTCTCTGTGATGGCATCTTCGATCAAGTTTTCGTCAATATTCATCGTATCGGGACGAACATCCACGAACACGGCTTTCGCACCGCGAAGAACAAATGCATCCGCAGTGGAAACGAAAGTATAACTCGGCATAATGACTTCGTCGCCGGGTTTTATGTTGCTTAAAATAGCTGCCATTTCCGTAGCATGAGTACAGGAGGTTGTAAGAAGTGCCTTGGTGGTGCCTGTTTTGTTTTCAAGCCACTCGTTACACGTAAACTCTCCGTCTCCGCATATTTTCTGATTTTCTACGGCTTTTTTGATATAATCCATTTCTTTCCCTGTAAAGGGAGGTACGTTAAATCTGATCATTTCTTCTCCCGGTTTTCGGAGCCAGGCACGCTTCGCGAGCCAGGCACCTTATTTTTCTTTTTTTATGAACAATCCAAATATTAGTCTTCTTACAAAATCAATCAAAATTCCGATTACAAATATCGCAAGTATCGTTCCGATTAAGTGAAGCAAAAACAAAGGTGTCTCCGATACTTTTTCTACGCCAAACCATTTGGGCCAGCGATATTTTAAAAGGTTATGCTCGTGTAAAAGATAAACGCCGAAGGTTCCCGACGATGCAAAAAGAATCACCTTTGAAAGCCATGCCGGCGCTTTTATTTCTCCCTTTAAAACAAAGAGGAAAATGCATACGCTTGCTGCGAGGATAAAGAGTGAATTGTAAGGATAAAAGTTCTTCGCATATCCTCCGAGCTTTCCTGCGTACATGTCTACAAGCAGAATGCCTTTGCCGAGCGCATATGCCATAAATGCCGAAACAAAGGATATAAGCAGATAAATCCATCTGTTAAGTTTAAAGTCCTCGGGATATTTTCTTATGTAAGCAGCGATCAAATACAGGCAGACAAACCAGCAGATATCCATTCCCTCGCGGTCGGCCAAAGGCTGCGTAAAAGGTAAAATCGTATTCCAGAGTGAGAACACACATACTGCAGCAATAAGAATGCCCTTAAACTGCTTTTTATCCATCGCTTCTATTCCCTTGTTCAAAAACGGCACAAAGAGATATAAAAGAATGTAAACCGTTCCGAACCAGTAATGCGCACCTGTTACGGGAAGAATAAGAGGAATAGCATCATATATTCCGTTGGCAAAATTAAATGCGCCCTTAGTTACAATCGCAAAAACCGCAGTTATTATCCATGAATAGCAAAGTATCTGCGCCCAGAGAAGAATCACTTTTTTAAACTTAAATTCGGATTTTGAAAGGAAATATCCGCTTATAAGCACATAGATGTTGACACTTCCCATGCAAAGAGCTTCGATAATCCAGGCAAGTTCACGGTTTAAACCCATCTTAAGTGTGAACTCTTTTAACACGCCGCCCTTGTCGAGATAATGGAGCGTGATAATCATAAGCATCGCAACGATTCTTAAGATCTCCATATTCAGTTGTCTGGGCTTGGTGTTACTCATTTTTAATCCTCATCGGATGTTGTTCTTGATACGATATATCTCGGTCTTCCCTTAACTTCCTCATAGATACGCGCAAGATAATGTCCCATAATGCCGAGGCTTATCATGATGCATCCGCCGATGATAAGAAGTAAAAGAATAACTGTCGTGAAGCCGTCTGCGGCGATATTGAGAAAATAATTAACCAGTGTTTCGACGCCGAGTACTAAGGAGAAAACCATCAAAAGCACACCGAGTACAAACACCGCCTTTAAAGGTGCGGTCGTAAAAGATGTGGTATTTGAAATCGCATATTTTACGAGTCCGGAGAAGGACCATTTGCTCTTGCCGGCTTTTCTTTCCGCAACATCAAATGTTACGGATGTGCTCTTAAAACCTGCCCAGAATGAAAGCGCCCTGAAGAACGTGTTTCTCTCGGGCAAATCAAGGAGAGCCTCAACCACTTTTCTGTCAAGGAGTTTAAAATCGCTGGTTTTATTCAAATCCATCTTCATCAGAGAACTCATGATACCGTAAAAGATGGCGCAGAAGAGCTTATAGAAAGGATTCTCCCTGCCTCTTTTAGACTTGATTCCTTCTACCACTTCATAGCCCTCTTCCCAGAGTCTGTACATCTCAACGAGAGTTGCGGGAGGATGCTGAAGATCGCAGTCAATCACTGCCACGCAGTCGCCTTTTGCATAATCAAGACCTGCGAAGATGGCCGCTTCCTTGCCGAAGTTTCTCGAAAACTGAATGCCTCCGATTCTTTTATCAGCTTTGGAAAGTTTTTCCACAATATCAAAAGTCTGATCGGTCGAGCCGTCGGAAACAAAGAGCAGATCGTATTCGATACCTGCACCCGAAAGTGTCTCGCCGATAGTTTTGGCAGTATTCTCGATATTGTCTTCCTCGTTGAACGAAGGAATGATAACGGTAAGTTTGCTCATATTACTTACTCCAGTTTAATAAACATAATTCCGTTTACAATCTTGATGCTGTTCTTATCAGGGAACGAACTCATCGTCGAATATTCTTCGGAATAATACATATCCACTACATAATCGCCTTCAAGAATATTGAGTGTGGCTCCTAAATAATTCTTGATAAATTCTTCATACTGTTCGCCGCGGTAGAATAAGAAACTGCCGTCGGTTCCTCTGATCTTGGATGTTATATCATAAGTCAGTTCGGTCTGAGGGAAACTCTTTTCACTGATTTCTCCGACCATGCAGATAGGCATTCCCTGCACATATCCCGGCGTCTGTTCTATCCTGTCCAAAAGCCTTACACAGTATGCATAAGACTTCTCGTACTGCTGCTGCATATTGAAGTATGCAATGTTATCCATTAACAGAAAATTATAACATAATAACGCCACTAAGACCACCGATACGGTTTTGGGTACGATGAGCTTGTCCTTGACCGTCTCAAACGCCGCGATGGTTTTCTCGGATATAACTACAATGGCAACGAGAAAGATTACCCACTGCAGTCTCATTACAAGATGGTATTCACCTGCGGGTGACATCATAAGAAGCACGGTATTGGCACCGAAAGGCATCAGTCCGATGCAGAGTAACAGAATCAGCCAGCTGTACCATCTTTTAAATGCCTTGTTTTTTATGAACAATACGAAGATTGCAACCATGGATGCTGCAACTATCGTACTCATTATTATCATCGTCAGGAAATTGTTGACGAAGATTCGGCCGCTAAAAGCAAATGCGACAAAATCGTAATACATTTTGAACAGTCTCTCGGGAATCGAAGAAAGGCTTATGTGAGTCATTTCATTGATTCCCTGATATGTATCAAGTTCCTTGTGCTGAACAAGCAGACAGATTTTTAAGATACCATAATACAATGCACCTCCGCCGATGCCCATCATAAGGTACTTAAATCCCTTGTTCCAGAGTGTATAAATATCTTCGTTGTCGATAACCGCAAAGATAATATCGAAAAGACATAAAAGAATCGCAACCGAAACATACGCCTGATATGTACCCAGACTGAGTGCAAGAAATACCATTCCGGCGAAAAATCCGAACTTGTATTTTTTGCTTAAATACGCTGCGACAACCGCGAAAAGAAGGCCTAACATATATCCGTCCACCGTATACATATACGACATTGTAGCCGCAACGGCGGGGAATGTGGCCATAACTGCGGGTATCAGAATCAATGTTGTTTTTTTCTTTACATCGAAAAATCTCGTGATGAAAACGGCACTGATTGAAAGGAAGATAATCGCCAGAAGACCGTTTACGAAATTGAGATCGTAAAAGGAGGAGATTCCGCACGCTATCGTTAAAAACCATCTTCCGCTCGTAACCATATTCTGGTCGAAGTAAAAGTTGGTCATGGAATCGCCGTTGGGAAACTTGTTGACTATCATAAACATATGCGTGATAAGTCCTATCACAAGTCCCGACATAAACGGTATTTTATATTGTTCTTCTTTTAGTTTGTTGATTAATTTTTCCATTATTTTTTCTCTTTCACAATGTAAATGGGTCTGCCCTTTACTTCAAGATATGTCTTTGAAATATACATTCCGATAATACCCACGCTGAAAAGCTGAAGGCCGGAAAAGAATGTAATCATACATGCAAGCGAAGGCCAGCCGCTGACTGGGTCTCCGAAAACAAGCGCTCTCACAAAGAGGAATATCAATGCAATAAATGCAAGTACGCAGAAGATAAGTCCGATAATTGAGGACCAAACCAGAGGTGCAGTCGAAAATGCCACAATACCTTCAATCGAGTACTGGAAGAGTTTAAAGAAGGACCATTTGGTCTTGCCTGCAACTCTTTTACGATTTTCAAAAGGAATCCATTTGGTATTAAATCCGACCCATCCGAAAATACCCTTGCTGAATCTGTTGTACTCTCCGATATCGACAATGGCATCAACCATGACACGCTTCATAAATCTGAAGTCTCTCGCGCCGGGAACCATATCCACCTTGGCAATAAAATGCATCAGAAAATAAAACAGATTTGCAAACATGCTTCTGATGGGCGGTTCGCCTTTTCTGTCGACACGTCTGGTCGCAACGCAGTCATATCCTTCGTTGATGATACTGTCGTACATTCCCGGAATTAGTTCGGGCGGATCCTGCAAATCGGCATCCATGATTACGACATAATCGCCGGTTGATTCCTTAAGACCCGCATACATTGCTGCTTCTTTGCCGAAGTTTCTTGAGAAAGAAACGTAATGCACTCTCTCGTCAGTTTCGGCCAGGCCTTTTAAAACCTCAAGCGTTTTGTCCTTGCTTCCGTCGTTTACGAAAAGATATTCATAATCAATCGCAAAGTCTTTGAGCGCTTCATTGGTCGCCTCATAAAACAAAGGGATTGCTTCCTCCTCGTTGTAGCACGGAACGATTATTGTACATTTTTCTTTTGCTTCGTTACTCATTTTTCTTCTTTCTTTTATCCTGACGATTAATGTATCTTTATTCGAATTCAACGGAATCGAAATCTTTAACTGCCTTTAAAAATTTACCCGGTGCTTCGATGTGAAGCGATACAAGATCCTTGATGTCGTCATCGTATTTCTCGTAGTAGTAGGGGTTCGTCTCAAACTCGGGGAAGCAGTCAAGTATTGCATTCTGAAGCATTTCCAAAAATGATTTCTTGCGCTTCGCCGCGGGCGTTGCGGCTATGTATGCGAAAAGCGTTTTCATATACATATCGTCGATTACCGCACCCTCAACTTCTTCCGGATATTCCTCGAGGATTTCTCTCTTGTAACATTCCTCGATAAAGAATGTCATCACATCAAGTCTGTCGTAAAGAACCTCTTCTTCATAATTTGCTTTTGCATCTTTATCAAAGAAATACAAGCATTCATCAACATATTCAAACTTATCTGCACATGCAAGTGCAAGTCTTCCGATGCCAAGCTTCTCAAACAGAATTTTTTCCGGGAACCAGAGTCCGTTCTTTTCAAAGATTTCTCTCTTAAAAATCTTCGATTCCATCATGCCCGGATTGACGATCAATATCGCCTTCTTTTCATCCTCTTCCATCTCCGGAAGCTGCTTGAAAATCTCCGCGTCTGCCTCATTGTCTTTAGAATCGTTCGCACAGTCAATTACTTCTGCGCTTGTTTCTTCAGCCTTCTTAAGAAGCGTTTTAACAAATGTCGGCGCAACCGTATCCCCTGCATTCATAAAAGAAACCCACTCGGCTTCCGAATTTCTAAGCGCCAGATTATACGCTCCGCCCTTGCTTCTTCTTTCGGATGTGTATAAAACCTTGATGATGTCGGGGTATTTTTCCTTGTACCCTGAAACCAGTTCCTTCACATCCCCCACCGGTAAATCGGCAGCGAGAATTATTTCTGTACCCTCAATATAAGCAGCAAGTACTGAATCTATACTCTGTTTAATTTTATCCAAATTATTATCGGATTCATCAAGCCCGATAATAATACTCAATTTGAAACTCATAGTCTTTGTTCTTCCTAATATCAATTAGTCTATAATTTCGCCGCGGTGTTATCTCTCGCGGTTTGCTTTGCCGTTTTCTATGCGGTAGACTGCATCACATTTTTCGATGGTCTGAAGACGGTGTGCGATGATGATGAGAGTCTTGCGGCCATGGAGTGAGTTGACGGAATCCATGATGGCCTGCTCGGTGTCACCGTCGAGTGCGCTGGTGGCTTCGTCGAGGACGAGAACTTCGGGATCTTCGTAGAGGGCACGCGCGATGCTGATACGCTGGCGCTGTCCGCCGGAGAGTCTGATGCCACGCTCACCGATGCCTGTTTCGAGACCGTTCGGAAGGCCTTTGACGAATTCGTCAAGCTGTGCTTCTTTTAGGACTTCCCATACTCTGTTTTCATCTATTTCGTCTTCGGGTATACCGAATGCAACATTCTTTCTGATCGTGTCGTCAAGCATGAAAACCGTCTGCGGAATGTAGCCGATATTTTTAAGCCACTTGCGGTAGTTTTCGCTGCAGAGTGCATCTTTGCCGTCCGCTAAAATCTGACCTGATTCGAGTTTTAAGAGTCCGAGCATTACATCCACGATTGTGGATTTGCCCGCACCGGTGGTACCGACGATTCCCACGGCGGAACCGACGGGTATTTCCATACTCGCTTCGTTTAGTACATAAACATCGGTATTGGGATATTTGTATTTGATGTCTTTTATCTCAATCTTTTCTTTTACCTCGAGCTTGTCCTTGGGTCTTTCAAGCGAAGCGACTTCGGAATTTTTGTCGGATATTTCATCCTGCAGATTGTCCGAAACTCCCATGAAGAAAGGCTCGAAATACGAGATATTGTTGAGGCAGTTGTTAATCCTGTTGGCCGAAGGCATGAGACGCATGAGAGCCATTACGAATACACCCATTGTCTCAAGCACATTCGAAACATTGACGCCTTCTAAGTAAATGGTCAGAAGATAAAATACAATCGCAATAATGCAGACAACTTCGATGATGAGTCTGGGAACATTGCTTAAAAGAGTGTATTTCTGAACGGCATTTACGTATCCTCTGCCGCATTCTATGTAGCAGTCGGAGAAATACTTTTCTTTTCCGCCGATTTTAACTTCTTTTATACCCGTGACGGTCTGGTTGATCCATTTGAAAAGACCCGCATAAAAGTCCTGATTGTCCTTGCCCGCTTTGTAAAGTACAGGCTTTAATATTACTTTTATGAGTAAAAGAGTAACGCCCAAAAGAACCGCAAAGAACGCAGTCATAAGCGGACTTTGTCTAACGCAGAGTACGATAAGTGTTGCGAATACGATAATCTCCGATATCAAAAGCATTAACGACTGAATCAGCGCATACATGTTGTTGACATCGGATGTGATGTTTCTCTGAATCACCGCGCTGTCGGCATTTAAATAGTACTCGTAATCTTTTCTGATGTAGTTCTTCATCATCCTTTCGGATGTTCTAAACTGGTTGGTATAGATGAATCTGTAAAGTAATTTCTGCTCAATGAAAAGGAATAAATTTTTTAAAACAAAAGCAACGATAATGCTTAATAAAACAGCTATCGAAAATGCTTTTTCAGAAGTAAAAGGCGATACCGAATATGCCCATGCAAGATACCATTTTTCCTGAATTGCATTCGGTGTAAAAAGGACTGTAACAACAGGTATTATAAGTGCTACGGAACATGCTTCAAGAATTGCTCCGATAAACATCAAAAATACCAGTCCAACCAACGATCTTTTCTGTTTTGCGTCCAGAAGCTTCGAAAGCTTCTTTAAGATTTTCATTTCTCTACAGGTTTTCCTTTCAGGAACATTATTTTGTTGTGCACCCATTTGCTAAGGCGCGGTATGCGGCTTAATATCTTTAAGTTTCGTCTGTCCTTCGGTGCAAGATACTGATTGGTTTTAATATCCTTTCGCCAAAGTTTTAATTCTTTTAAAACCTTGTCGGCGACAGGGTTGTTTTTCATCTTCGAAAGAGGTGTGTGAAGCGTGTAATCAAGTCGCTGGTAGAGCTGGAATTTTCTTGCCTCTTCCTTAAGAGCGGGAAACTTCTTATCGACCAATTCTGCTGCCATGTCGGAGTTTTCGATCATGCAGTCATAAAAAAGATTCTTGTACACGTTTCGCGTGTTGCTGCCAAATCTAAGTATGATATTGTATCCCGTGATCTCGTATGTATATATGCAGTCAAACTCCTGCAGCATATATACCAGAAGTTCAAAATCTTCGTTGAGTCTGCCTTCGTTAAAAGCGAATCTTTTCATGAAATCCGCTTTTATCATCTTGGTACAAAAAGAGCTGTCGCCGAGATGTAAAAGAAGTTCCCTGAAATATTCTTCGTTCGTTTCGCGAACGATGTTTCCCGAATCTTTTAGGGGGCCGCTCTCTAACGTACCGTCCTCATATCTGCATACTGCCATGCACTGTGCCACCACGGCGTCGCTTTTTTCATCGAAAACCTTCGAGAGATTTTCGATTATGTCGGGCTCGTAATAATCATCCGAATCGCAAAAGCAGATGTACTCTCCCGTGGCTTCTTTGATGCCGACGTTACGTGCGGACGACGAACCGCCGTTTTCCTTGTGAAACGCCTTTACCCTCGAATCTTTCGCCTCGTATTCGCGACAGATTTTAAGGGAATCATCCTTTGAACCGTCGTCAATAAGCAGTACTTCGAGGTTCTCATATGTCTGGGCAAGAATCGCATCCACGCATCTTTTCAAATATGCAGTTGAATTGTATACCGGTACAATGACCGAAACGAGTGAATTCATCTTTTACTGTTCAATGCCGATGATTTTACGATACATCTTTCTCTGCGGAGTTACCTTTGCTTCGCTTAACGGTCCTTTCTCATAAAAGAAAGGCTTGTCTTCCAGTATGGCCTCGCTTAACTTAATCAGTCTTTCGGCCGCGGTTACATGATTCCAGCCGTTTTCAAGAGTCTCGTACGCATTCTCTCCGAGAGAGAGTCTCCACTTCTGATCCTTTGAAAGCTCCTCAATCTGATAAGCCATTTTCGCGAAATCTCCCGAAGGGAAAATCATTCCGTTTACTCTGTGTTTAATGAGTGTCGGAACAGCTCCCGCAGCGTGAGAAGCAACCACCACGCAGCCTTCATTCATGGCTTCGTTGCAGACCGCACCCCAGCCTTCTTTGTAATCGCTGGTAATGAGGAAAATGTCAGCCGTTTTCATGTGTTCCCTGACTTCTTCGGGCTTCATCATTCCGAGAAGTTTAACCTCTTCGGTAAGGCCGTTTTTTTCGATGGCGGATTCGATTTCTTTTTCCATCTTTCCTTCACCGATAACGGATATTTCAAACGCTATATTTTTTTCTTTCAGTGTTTTTGCAAGTTTAATGACACTCTCGGGATGTTTCCAGTCTATAAGTCTTCCCGCCCAGAGAATCTCAAGTTTCGAGTGGCTTCGTCTTTCGTCCCTTCGATTCTTTCTCTCCTCATCGGTATAGGCTTTAAACTCGGGGAAATACCCCCATTTAAATCTCTTGCCGCGGTATGCTTTGATGATGTTAAAATCATCCGCCACATATGCTCCCGCGCATAAAAGATATACTTTTTTATCCGAGTATCTGGTATGGTCGTGATATTTCTTTTTAAGACCTCTGGGGGAAACGCATTTCCACTGGCCCTCTTTGTAAAGTCTCTCGGAATATCTGATGACGGGCTTTTCGGCGTGAAGTCTGTCTTCGATTATCGACTCGTCTTCGCATCCGCCGAATACCACAATATCCGATTCCATAATCAGTTTTTTACATTCAAGTCCGTTCTCGTAATACTTCTTAAGATACGGAATATTGTCAAAATCACCGCCCCATCCCATCTTGATACGTTCTTCTTCCATCGGTTCGGTCTGAATAAATGCATAGTCATCGCCGAGCTTTTCGTAGAGCACGTTGCTTAAAGGAATCTGATGATGATTTATATAGTTGGAAACAAATGTTAATTTCATGTTACCTCTTTTGTGAGCCAGACACCTTCGGAGTCAGGCACACAGAAATTATTTGTTTGCAATTTCGTTATAGATTTCGAGCAGGCGCTTGTAGTTAGTGTCAGGATTGTGTGTGATGCGTGCTCTCGCTCCGGCCTTTTCGCACATTTCCTTTTGTGCGGTGCTTCCGTTTTGAGCGAAGCATTTTTTAACGCTTTCGATTAATGCTTTTTCATCGAGTGAAGGATAGATAAATCCTTCTTCCTCACTCATTAAATCTCTTACTCCGCCAACATCGGATGAAATTACGGGCATTGAAAGAAGCATTGCCTCTCCGAGCGAGTTGGGTGAATTCTCCATCATCGAAGGAGATATAAAAGCATTGCTCTTTAAATACCGCTCCTTCATCTTATCTGCGCTTAATGACCCGAGGAAAACAACATTTTCGGTCAGGCCGCCTTCTTTTATGAGCTTGTTGATGTATCTGCCGTACGTTCCGATTAAGATCTTTTTCTTGAGCGAATCCTCGCCGTTAATCTTGTTGCCCGCAACATACAGTTTTACATCGGGATATTCTTTCTTAATCTCGGGAAGAGCTCGTAAAAGAACATGAAGTCCTTTTATCGGATAATCTCCCTGACTCGCGAAAAGCGAGTGTTTTTCGCAGTTTTCAAAATCCCATTTACCCTCGTAAAAGTTACTTCTTAACGTTTCGTTCATGAAGTAATACTTTGCATCGGGATTGTATTCGGATGTGTATTTTTTATCCCAGGAAGTTCTTCCCGTGACATTTCCTGCTAACTTAATCGCTTCGATTTCGTACTCGCCGCGCTTAACAAATTTCGCCTGCTGCTTGATGATATTGTCGCTCTTTATTCGGTCGCGAAATGTCTCTTTGACATACATATCTTCGGGCAGTCCGTCGAAATAATGATCTGCGTATACACTGCAGAGTCCCTGGATTCCGATAAGGATTTTCGATTTATCCTTCGCTGCCTTGCAAACCGCGAGAGTATGAGGATATTCCGTTCCGAAGATGTGAATCACGTCGGGCTTAAAGTCTTCGATGATTTCGTTAAATCTGTTCTCAACCGCCTTATCATAAACTTCGGGATCTGTCGGGTCATCATCGTAACCATAGGCGGTAACTTCATATTCGCCCTTGTATCTTCCGTACTCAAAGCCTGCGTTAAAGGCTATGCCAAGCGTAAGATCGTTATCTTTTTCGGCGATGAGTTTTTCCGACAAACCGGAAAGCCAGCCCTCTTTGTTGGGCACTTCGATATTCAGATGTTTAGCTATAACCGGAATGCACTGGTTTACGACCCAAAGTACTCTCATGTATTTTCCTTTTCGCGGAGCCGGGCACGCCACGCGAGCCAGGCACCGGCTTTATGAATAGACCTTTTTCTTTATCGAGTTATAAGCGCCCGCAAAAATACTCTTCTGTGCTATCCATGTTCGCAGGGGCTGAAGCGTTAAAATCATAATTCTTCTGTAATGATTTGCTTTCTTTTCGCCCATATATTTAACAACGATTTCACGGTGTTCTTCCTTATCAAGTTTCCTGTCGGACTCAGAAAATCCTCCGCCCTCATAGGATGCAACCGTGATGCCGAGATATGCGGGACGGATATTCTTTTCGAAGTAGCATCTTAAAAAGAAATCATAGTCCGCACGGATTTTGTATTTTGTATCAAGCGCGTCATCGTCCCAAAGACTTCTTGCAAAAAAGCAGGACTGATGATTGGGCATATGGCGATAGCAGATTGACTCGGTGATTTCTTTGGGCTGCGAAATGATTTCTCCCGCACTTGCAAAAAACGCATCTCCGTAGTAAATCTTACTGTCCGGTTTATCGGACATATTCGCTGCGGTATTTTTCAGAACGTCTTCATCGTAAAACGAATCTCCGCAGTTCATGAATATCACATAATCGCCCGAAGCCTTCGACACCGCGACATTCATCGCATCGTATATGCCTTTATCTTTTTCGCTGAAAACTTTTATTCTTTCATCCTTCGGAATCGCATCGAGACTTCCGTCCGAGGAACCTCCGTCTTTTACGATGATTTCAAAATCGGTAAAAGTCTGGGCGAGAATATTTTCAAGCGTGTTTTTCAATTTGTCGCCGGCATTAAAACATACCGTTATGATAGAAAAGAGCATAGTGTTAAGCCTAGTTTATAATCCAGTTAAAATACGGCAGGAGTCTCGTGCCGTTAAACTGACTCGAATAAAGGAAATAAACGTAATATGCAAATCCGCAGGAAATAAGCAGTACCTTAAGTACGATTCTGGCCCATTTCTTCGGAATGGCATCTATGAGAACCGGTACCAGTATTATCTGGAAAATATTGAAGTAATATCCGATTCTCGATACAACCGGCAGGAACGAACAGCAAAGGTAAATCACCGTTGCGAAAATGTTCATGTTAAAGTAAAATCTGTTCTTTTCGTTGTCCTTTATCACTTTCCTGTAAAGGATAATCGCGAAAATCAGAACGCCGATGCATCTTGCAATATTTGTGTAACTGACTTCTCCCGTATCATAAATCGTGTTTTCGTACTGAGGATAAATCAGGAAAACAAGTCTTCTGTACACATTCGGAATGATGAGGAAACTTGCGGAAAATGCCGCGAGGATCGCAAGCATCCAGGGTTTCCATTTTATAAGTCCGAGAGGGTACGCCACGAGGACGATTAAAATCGATATGTGAAACGTCGATGCCAAAAGTACAAGCAGCGCGAACTTCCAGAATTCTCTTCGGAAAATATATCTTACCGAATAGAAAGCTACGGCAAATGCCAGATAACTTCTGATGGAATTAAAGCTCGATGCATAGTATCCGAGCAGCATAAACATCGCAAACGATATTGCAAAATCTTCGCTTAATTCGTCGAGTCCTTTTATAAACAAAAGAATGGTCACGAAAGCAACTATCGCAAAGATGATGATGTACTGCTTTCCGTCATATCCGAAGAGGTGCTGGACTATCTTTACCAGGATGTTAAATCCGAATTCGGTGGCTACGGATTTATCCCTGTTCTGAGCGAGAAGATTAAAGATCGAAGTATAGCTCCAGTAATCTCCGCCTACCGCAATTCTCGTTGCAGACACCGCAAAGAGCAGGAAGAAAATCAGTATGTATATTAACTTGTTAAAAGCACGGCCTTTTGAACGGTTCGGTTCTTCGAAAAAAGACTTATCATACTTTTCGACTTTGCTGTCAACAAAGAATCCGATTGCTATCGTTACAGCCGCAAGAATTAGGTAAACCGCCATCAGACACCCTTTTCTTTTATCTTAAAGCCTTCCTTAATTCCGGCCTTCATCAGTTTGTTTGCTTGCTTACGGTTAATGTTGCCCGTAAACATTTCCTTTTTGGTCAGGATAAAACGCATTCTCCAGGCCCAGGCATTTTTGCCGTAAAGGAACGCGAAAAGCACTCCTCTGTCAAAGAAAAACTTTTCGGTATAACCTTCAAACCACGTGGAGGTTCTCGGAACTTCCCTTCCGATATGCGTTTCGGTTGCATACATCGAAATGCCGCTTTTGTATGCATCTCTTAAAAAGAGAGAGTCTTCGCCGTTGGAATATTTCGCGCCTCCGCCGAACAGTTCGGAAAATCTTATTTTCTTGTCTAAAAGCACATCCCTTTTAACAGCAATGCTGTAGGCGGGAAATCTGCCTATGTTGAAACGGGAGAGTTTTTTGAAGCCCTCATTCTCGTAGGTTCTTCTTTCCTCGCAGACCGATACGTTGAACATTATCATGTCAGCTTCGGGATGTTTTTCGAACTCTTCCTCAACCTTTTTAACGTAATCTTCGTCGTAAACAATATCATCGTCAGAGAAAAGAACTATATCGCCAAACGAATTGTCGATGCAAAGATTCCTGTTGACACCTACACCGCGTGTGGGCGATTCGATGATGACGATTTTGTTTCCGTCTTTTTCCTTCTCTCTTTTACTGTCACTCTCACACTGATTGACGATAACGGCATTGCCTTTAACGCCCATTTTTTCGAGTAATTCCTCAGGATTTACATTCAGTGCGGATACGAGTAAAGTCATACTCATTTTTTTGTCTCCGGGCATCCTTGTGCTACTTATTTTCTTCCGCTTCCTCTTCGGTCACGGGAACGTCTTCGTAAGTTTTGTCTGCACCTGTATCTTCGTTACGTGAATTGTAAATATTCTCTTTTAACTTCTTTGTCGAACTTGAGAAGGACGAGAAAACATAACTCTTAATAAGCGATGAATTAACATCGTAGAGAATTGCGCCCACAACATTTGCTTCCTGAAGTCTTAAAAGATCGAGTGCTCTCTCAATCATCTTTCCGTTGTGATCGCCGGATTTGATTAAAACAATCGTAGCATCACATTTTGCAGCCGTGGCGGCAATCGTAGGGTCGTTGTTAACCGAACCCGGAGCGACGATTTCATAATCGGGCGAAGAAAAGTAAGCATCTTCTTTTTTGATTCTTCCGCTCTCGATGTCGGCAATTTCATCGTTTCGCTGCTCTTTTAGGATGCTGTGGATAAGGTTTATTACATAATGCGAATCATCGGTAAGCGATGTGTCGACAATCGCAATTTTCTTAAGTCCCTTTGTAATCTTTAAGAAATTAACCTGGAGCCAGAGTCTGTAAAATTCGGTCTTTTTGTTTTCCTTGGGCTTGTCTTCATACGCTTCATCTTTTTTGATGGAAAACTTTCTCATCTGGTCGGTGGTAAGACCGAGTGTCGGGATGCCGTATCTTAATTCCGTCGTGGAAGGAATGTAAATTGATGTGTCCCATATGAAGTACAGGAAAAGCCAGATCGCGGATACAATACCGCCGAAGATGGCTCCGCTTGCGGACATCGCCCAGGTTCTGTCTTCGAAACCTACTTTATCCGCATGGCTTGCGGAAGATAAGATTCTCGCATCTTCTATCTCTTTTAACTCGGGAGCAAATCGACAGATTGCGGCTGCATATTTATTCGCCAATAACTTTGCCTCCGCCTGACTCGTCGACTGAGCCGATACGACAACTATTCTGGTGTCGGTAAGAAGTGTGGCCGAAACCTTTTCCTTAACCTCTTCGAGTTCGAGGCTTCTGCCGATTTCATCGGCCGCATACTCTGCGATAATGTCGTTGTATACGAGATCTTCCCAGGTCTGCTTGTTGATGTATATGTTTTCGATTTCAACATTGTCGATGTACTGAAGATATACTTTGGCCTCGGCTTTATATTCCGGTCTGCCGGAGAAAATATTGCGCGCAGCATAATAACCGCCGCCGAAAATAAGGGCGCCTAAGCATATTCCGTAAATAATAAATCTTATTCTTCTGATTGAGACCAGAACCATTAGTCTGAAATCCACGGGTTCTTTGCTATACGGTACTTTCATCGTTGTCCTCCTCGGGTTTCATAGCCGTAACCTGATCTTCACCCACTCCTTCCGTTGAATCGGGAGTAAGAAGCACTCTCAGAGTCAAAAGCATCAGTTTTATATCCATCCAGGTCGAATAACCTTCTATGTAAGCCAGGTCGAGTTTCAGTTTGTCATAAGGCGTCGTATTGTATTTGCCATAAACCTGTGCATAGCCCGCAAGCCCAGCCTTCACCTTGGTTCTGAAGGAAAACTCGGGGATTTCCTGCATATACTGCTCGATGATCTCAGGTCTCTCGGGACGCGGTCCGATAAAGGACATCTCGCCCTTTAAAATGTTAAAGAGCTGAGGAAGTTCATCGATACGTACCTTTCTGATAAACTTACCGATCCATGTAATTCTGTCATCGTTTTTGGACGCAAGTCTGGCCTTTCCGTCAGCCTCGGCATCGACCTTCATGGATCTGAATTTGACTATCTTAAACTGCTTGTTGTTAAGCGTAACTCTGGTCTGCTTATAAAAGACAGGACCGCCGTCGGTAATCTTGATAAGTATCGCGGTAATCAACATTATCGGCGAAGTAAGAATGATTAAAACTATCGAACAGAAAAGGTCTATCATTCTTTTGATGCAGCGCTGTTCGAAATTAAGCGGATATTCCCTCGTTAAAAGAATCGGGGTATCGAAGAAGTGAAGCACATCGGCACCCTGAATGATAACGTCGGAAATCTTGGGCATCATATAAACGCGGATTGATCTCGCGTAGCAGTATTTAAGAATATTGTTTCTGAAGTTCATCGGAATGTCCCAAAGCACAACGCCCTGATATCTGTTGGGTATTTCTTTTAGGATGGCTTCCTCGCCTTCCGAAACATTCATAATCTTGACTATCTGGAAACGGTCTTTTCTGGTCTTGAATTTCTCTATTATTTCGTCCACCGGTCTCTCGCCGCACACAAGAAGCAGGTCTCTGGGTGCGAATACCGAACGGTAAATATAGTTTGCAAGATACGACCATCCGAGCGCAAACAGAAGCTGTATGAGCGTTAGTACGATAATGTATCTCGGATCGATTGCGGTTCCGTTCATAAGGCAGATGATGCCGTATGCAAAAATGTTTGACGCAAGTATCGAGAATGTGTGCGATAAAAATATTTCAAAGCTTCGCAAATATCCGATTTTGCCTCCGCCGTACACTACTAAGAATCCGGCTAAAATAACGGCATAGAGTGCGAGTACCAAAGCATCGCCCTTTTGCCAGAAGCGGACTTCAACCATTTTCTTGTAAAAGAAAAACCAGATAAAAGCGTATCCGCCGACATCCAGTAAAAACTCAAATGTTGCCAGCTGTAAAACCAGTATTCGCTTTATGGAATCTTTTTTGCCCATCTTTATACGCCCCAAAGGGGCAGCCTTTCAAAAAATTTAAAATTATATTCTTCGTCTTACCGCTCTTGTTGCCCAGCCCAAAAAGCAGGCAATACTTTTTGCGAGACTTAAATGTTCCTGTTTTCTGTAAAGTCGCCATATTCGTCTGATTGCTTCAATCTTGTTGGATGAAAGCGATTTGGACGGTCTTCTGTAATACACAAGATTTTCGTTTAGTCCGTATGCCGCAACTCCCGTTCTTAAAAGCTTCCACCATAACGCGGTGTCCTCGCTCTTAATATGGGGCATTTCTATCTGCTCTTTGGTGAGTACGGACATATCGAAAACCACCGTTGATGTAAATATGGTCGTGTTTTTAAGCGCCTCGTTATACGAGATGGTCTCGGGTACTTTTACGATTTTGCCCAAAGGCTTTGCATCCTCGTCCGCAAACTCGTAACCGGTAAAACAGAATGCGGCATTCTTTTCTTTCATGAATGCAATCTGTTTTTCAAGTTTGTCTTTCTGCCACAAATCATCCGCATCGAGAAAAGCAATGAACCTTCCGGATGCTTCTTTGACACCCGCGTTTCTCGCGCCTGCGGCATCGTTTACATCTTTTAGGGTGAGTACCTTAATCCTTGAATCCGACATTTCCTCTAAGATTTCTCTTGTGGAATCGGTCGAATTGTTTTCGCAGAGAATAATCTCGATGTTCTCATAGGTCTGCCCAAACACGCTGTCAACAGTGTCTTTTATGAACTTTTCGGCGTTGTGAACAGGTATTACAACGCTGACTTTGTCTTGCATCAAATCCATCAGTTCCTCGAGCGCAAATCTTTTCTGCGGTAGCATATGTAACCGCTGTTTTCATATATGACTTCGTAGTAATAATCTACGTTCAGCGAATTCTCAATCATCAGATCGCTGTAACTCGATTCAATCCAGTCTTCCCTGAAATGTGTGTGCCTCGGGAGGAAAAGATATCCGGGGTCACTTCCGTAAAAATCATTGTTTAATACAAAGTTGATTCCGAATCCCTCGGGCATGGCCAGGATGGCTTTGGGCTCCATCGTATACATGAGAATGGTGTTGTCCCAGGGATTGTCGCTGTCCGTAAGCGTTATTACATCTTTAAACTCGTTTTCAAGACTCTTCCACTCCGCGGTCACTTCGCTTTTGTAATATCTTTCCGTTCCCTGGAAGTTTTTGAGGTTGACGGGAAGGAACAAAAGTCCGGTCATATTGCAGAGGATAATCGTCCACGCCAGGTATTTGTCTTCGGTCATCATAAGAAGATACAGACAAAAGATGATTGCTATTTCGGTTCCGCGCATAAATGTGTCGGGAACGATGGTGTAAAGTGTTAAATACATCAGGAAAAAGATGCATATCGAATACACCGATACCGCTGCAATCAGGCTGTCTTTTTCGGATGAGTTTTTCGAGAATATCGTAAGAAACGAACTTACGATTATCAGGAAAGCAATCATCACATGGAAGATGTAAACGCCGTTTGATCTGATGTAATATCTTAAATCAAGCAGGCCTTTTAATCCGTCACGCATCATTCCGAAAAAGCTTTTTACAGCCGCAAAAATGTGTCCCTGGCTGACTGCATTTAAAAGCGCTTCGGTTTTTCCTATGTTGTAGTTACTCGATATAAGATGTAAAAGACCGTAGCTTGCAGTCGCGATAAATCCCATTGCTACAACGGATACCAGGATTCTCACCCAGAGTTTCTTTTTGGCAAGAAGCGCAAACACATAAATCGGAATGCAGAAGGCGAAAAATGTATAAACCTGAACCGCATAAACAATTACGAGCGGAGTAACAACGTATTTAAGCCATTTCGGACATTTGTCAAAGAACATTTTATATAATAATCCGGCGATGACGATTGCGAGTGCATATCTGAACATCTCGGACATATTGGTGTTTAAGTAAAGGATGAATACTATGCTTGTAACCTGTGCGAGAATAAGCTTTAAGGTATTCTTCCAATTCGGCTTTGTAAGCACCATAAAGAGTGCGTTTGCTGCCGTAATGTAAACCATGTTGCAGATATACACAAAGGAATATCCCACAGGGAAAATAATCGCCGGTATAAAATACGGTGCAAGTATTGCGGGACTCCATGCGGATCCCGTACCGAGAATTGCATGGTTTGCATCAAATCCCCAGTATCCCTTGGGAGAAAAGTTTCTTGAATATGTTTCAATCAGCTTGATATATACTGCTTCATCGTTCCACTTAATGCCGGGAAGCGCAGCATAACCCTGCGATATCCACTTGATAATCATAAAAACGAGCGAGAGGATTAACGGAGTCAGCACAAAAAGAATTTTTAATACAAGAGCTTTAGTATCAATTCTGCGCTTTTTTTCCGCATTTTTCTTTTTTGAATTATTCTTTTTGCTCTCTTCTTTGCTCATCCCAAAAACCGTCTGTAAATGCTACGGAAAACTATATCCGTACATATTTAACCCATCATATCATTCAAATTCTCATAATTAAGTGTATTATATCATAATACAACGTTATATACCACAAAATTATGTTTATTGTTCGCCTTTTGTCCACCAAAGCAACCCGCGTTCTCAATCCGCTGTTTCAGTCAGCATAAGTATCGGCCTTGCAATGCACAGTATGGTTGTTTTTAAGAATTTAATATGATATTGTAAAAATGTCAGAAAAATGTATCTTTTATAATCGGTTAACGGACGTTTGATTAAACGGAAAGACAAGAGAGAATGGGACAGAATGTTGATTTTGTTGCAGCTGTTTGCGATGACGAAAAAAGCATTGTCGAAATGCTTTCTCAAACAGTTGATGACATATTAAAAGAGACTCAAAAAACGTACGAAATACGATGTTTTTGTTCGGGAAGCGAACTTCTGAAACAGGCAAGTGACATTCAGCTTGTCTTTTTGGATATAGAAATGCCCGATTGCGACGGACTGACAATCGGAAGTAAAATACATGAGATCAATCCCGATTGCACCATTATTATGGCGACCGGCAGAGAAGATTGTTATAAAGAAGCCTTTAAAATACAGGCCTTTCGATTTGTTACCAAACCGTTTGACAGAAATGAAATTGCCGAAGCGATACAGGCTTTTCTTGATTCTTTTAGAGGAGAAAATACCATTGAAGCTTACTACAACAGAAAGCTTTACAAAATAAAAGAAAAAAATATCCTTTACATTCGCGCAATGGACAGTTATTCCGAAATTGTTCTGTCAAATCAGGTGTTACGAACAAACGAGTCCATGGCAAATCTGGAAAATATTCTGGATCCTTCCCTGTTTTACAGGATTCACAAACAATACATAATAAACATGTCCGCCATAGAAAAATTCTGTAAAGGATATGTCATAATAAATGATACAAAACTTGATATATCCAGAAGAAAAAAAGCCGAATTTGAAGCGAAGTATCTGGAATATCAGATGAAATTCCGCTGATTGTCAACAAAGATTGCCTTTTAAGAGGAAAACAAAAACAAATGCTCATATTATCCTGCTTGCTTAATTCTATTGCTTATATTCTTGCTCAGTATTTGTTTTTCGACAAGAAAGTTAAAAAGCCTGTTGCATATGTGATAGGTTTGGTTATTTTTTCCGCCATATCATTTATCCCTGCTTTCTCTTTCGAAGAAAAGCATCTTATTATCTCTGCAGTAACCGTTATCTGCTGCTTTTTCTCATTCCGCGGAAGATGGAACACAAGAATAATCCCCGTACTTATTCTGTTTTTTATAATGTCGGCCGTATACGGAACTGCATTTTCCATATGCAATCTGATAATTCCCGGTTTTAGCCCTCAGAATTATACCGGTTTATCTCATATTTGCCAGGAAGTTCTTTGCATAGGTTTTATAAGTCTGGGCCTTTTGATTAAAAAACTCCTGAAAAACGACCGAAGAAAAAAACTGCTGAAAATAGCCGACAAGTATCTTATTTTTACAACTATTTTTACTGCCATGATAATAGCAATTACAGTAGCGCTTCTACAGTATTCAGGCAGATTAACGAACGAAATAAGATACCAGAATATAGTGGAGGTTGTCAGCGGAATCGCATATATTAGCCTCGGTTTCATGGGCGGAATGACGCTCTATGTGCTGCATGTGAATGAGGAAATGAGAAGCCTCATGAACAATGAAGTCATGATAAAAGATATGCAGAAAAAATACTACGAAGCCCTGCTTGATCAGGAAAAAGAAACAAGAGCATACCGACATGACATGGCAAATCATATAATGTGCCTTAACGCTCTTGCGCAAAAAGGAAATCTTGAAACCCTGCGTTCCTACCTTGATGACATGCAGGGAGAACTGCAGAAAATACAACTGAAAAAGTTTAATACCGGTAACGAAATCATGGATATCATGTCCAATTTTTATATACCCCAGTTGTCAGATAAAATAAAAATTAACTTTCGGGTAAGATCAGTTCCTAATCTGGATGAAATGAAGCTTTGCACTATATATTCCAACCTGCTGCAAAATGCCGTGGAAGAACTAAACTCAGATCCAACCCGTGAGGGAAATCTTGAAATTCTCTTCACTCAGGATATTGATGTATTTCGATTGATGATATCAAACAGTATTTTCCGGGAAAAAGAAAATGATTCCTTTGCAACCCGTAAAAAGGATAAAAAGAACCACGGGATTGGTTTGGAAAATGTGAAGCGCGTAGTCGATGAATTGGGCGGAAAAATATGGATTACCGATAATGACAATATTTTCAAAGTTATCGTCGAATTAAAGAATCAATAAACCGTTCACGGACTTAAATGCCCGTTCGCGGACTAATAGTGGATGCTTGCAAAAACCTTTACTACTATAAGTGTAGTAAAGGTTTTTTTGTTTATCACATCGAAGGAGGAAGAGTGTGTTAACCATTCGTAATTTAACTAAAAAATATAAAAAAAACACGGCTCTGGATAATGCTGATTTGGAATTCAAAAAAGGGCATATTTACGGTGTTGTAGGGCCTAATGGAGCCGGCAAGACTACATTGTTTAAAATGATGGCGGGACTCGTAAGGCCTACGTCCGGAGAGATACTTACTTCAACGAATGAATCAATGACTGACTTTCGAAACAAGATGGGTTTTATGATTGAAAACCCGTATTTGTACGATAATATGACCGCTCTTCAAAACATGAAAATAATAGGCGGAATCAAAGGGGAAACAGAAACTTCAAAGTTGGAAGAACTATTAAAACTTGTAGGCCTTGGCTCAACAGGAAACAAAAAAGTTAAGCAGTTTTCTCTCGGTATGAAACAGAGGCTTGGTATCGCCTGCGCTCTGGCTTCAGATCCGGAAGTACTGGTCTTGGACGAGCCTATGAACGGAGTGGATCCTGAAGGTATTGTCGAACTCAGAAACATTCTGCTTTCACTTAATAAAGACAAAAATATCACACTGATTTTGTCAAGTCACATTTTGTCGGAACTTGAACTGCTTTCCACAGATTTTGTCTTCGTAAAAGAAGGACGAATTCAGAAGTGTGTTTCGCGTGATGATATAGAAGGCAATTTAGAAGACTATTACATGAAGGAGATTGTCGGATTATGAGAGAGAAATCGTTATATAAAATCGAACTTTACAGATTTGTTAAATCTCTCTGGGTCTTTATCCTGTTAAGTGCGGGATGCATGATTATGATGTTTCTTATTAATGCGGATTCGTCTTCATTCGAAACAAGTCAGTCAGCAGCCGGAAACTTCCAATCAGTTTTTAAAATCATGGGAATATTCTTTTGTATTGCTGCCGCAATCGGTATTTCCCTTTATGCAGGCAGAGAATACAAGAGCAAAACGATATATCACGAGCTTATGAGAGGCTATTCTTTGGAAAAAATAGCCGTATCAAAAACAATAGGCTGCGGGATAATTTTCTCGTTTATTTTATGGTTTGCTGTTTTAATATTCCTGGCTTTAAACAAAGGATATCTAATCTCCTTTTCGCCCGTGAGATTTATTCTATTATATGTGTATATGTTTCATATATGCGCATGCACGCTCCTCTATGTAATGCTACTTCGAAACGGAGCTGTAGGAGGTTGTCTGGCATTTTGCAGATTTATATTTTTTGAGGTTTGTATTGCTTTTTTTGCCTTAATTCTTCCGGACAATATTTTAATCTGGGTAAAGGGATTTCTGACTTTCACCCAATGGTCTTATATAACGAGTCCGAATGTGAACCTGCCTTTGCCCTGCTACATCGGAATCATTCTTTCGACAGTCACAGAATATTTAATTCTTTTGTTGTTACTTAAGCTTAATGGGAAAAGGATAGATTATTGATGAAAAAACATGAACTGTATCGAATCCGGTATTCGTGGTCAATATTAAAATACATCCCAATACTTTCTTCGGTTTTGCTTCTGCTTTGCTATATGGACATCGTTTCGGGTGAGTGGAGCGATTCTGTGGCTAAAGCAGACCAGGCATGGCGCGAAATCGGAACAGGATTTATATATATTCTGCTTATGATAACCGTGGTAGTCGCAGTATATGTCGGAAGGGAGTTTAAAAACAAAACAATTAACCATGAGATAATGAGGGGGATGAGCAGTTTTGAAATCAGTATAACAAAAATGCTCGGTTGCAGCGTGTGCATTCCCGCCCTGTCGGGAGTCTGTCTGCTAATTTATCTCCTGATTTTCCGCGCATTCAGGGGCCCAAAAGATGCGATTGGCTTGATACTTATCACACTTGGAATTTCGCACATAGCCTCAACTGTATTAATGTGGATTCTTATCTGCAAAAATGCCGTTGTCGGGTCTCTGATTGCGTTTGTTAAGATTGCATTTGCCGAGACGTTTTTTGTCGAATTGCTTAAAAATCTATTGAGTCAAAAAATATATCAAATTATGAATAAAATGTGTGTTTTAACGCAGATAATCAATCTGACTTCGGATCATTCCCGAATAAATCTTGCAGATGCGGCTCTTTTTATATGTATTTCTTTTATACTTGAATTCCTTGTTTTGCAAATTATTTATTATATAACATCTAATTATCTTTTTGATCCCGGCGTGTAAAATCTGCCGGTTGGACTTTTTACGAGAATAATGATAAAATTGTCGGCAGATGTGATTTCAATTATTTCGGAGAAAATATTATGATAAAACTTCTGATAACCGGCGGTAACGGCCAGCTTGGACGTGCCATAAACAATCTTTACAAAGACAGGGCAGACATCGAATGTATCAATACTGATGTCGGAGAACTCGATATTACAAATCTTGAAGAAGTGCTTAAATTCGTTGAAGAATGCAAGCCTTATGCAATTATTAACTGCGCTGCTCACACAGCCGTAGATCTCTGCGAAGATCAGGAA
>CACWZK010000010.1 GCA_902765365.1 uncultured Lachnospiraceae bacterium | reverse complement strand
TGTCAATATGATGAGAGCCTGGTATTTTGCCACTGCACTGACCAAACAGTACGACTCGGTGCTCTGCTACCTGACCGACCACCGACTCGACACCTGGTGCCACAACAAAACCATACAGAAAGCCATTGAAAGTTATTGCATCAGCGATGAACAAAAAGCCGAGCTCAAAGGACTGAAGATGTGATGGCATCGATTTCATCGGATGATACAGCACCTGTTTTAACTACCTTGTACTCCTCGAGCTTTCTGTTTCTAAACTGAGGAACGAGTACTTTTTCGGCGTTCATGCCAAGGCCGGGTGTTTCGGATATCGAAAGGATTGATACACCTTTAAGTGTGTTGTCGAGTGTAACACCCATATAGAAGGAAATGTTTCCGCCGTAACCAGATGTGCTGGTTACACCGATTACATAACCGTAGAGCGAACCGTCAGCCTTCTTGGCTTCATATACGCTGTCGACATAAGCCACATTGTAATCTTCGTTCTTGAGCTGTTCGCTGATTGCAGGATTAACCTCAATCGGATTAAACGTAAGCTCTTCTACCATATCAAGTACGCCGGCTTCGTTAATCTCCTTGAATACTTCTGCGCATGCATCAGCCTGAGCCTGAGCTTCCTGTGTGGCGATGGGCTCTTTGGTCAGTTCATATACGAAACCGAGTCCCAAACCTGCAACAAGAGTAATTCCGAAAATAACTGCCGTGTCTTTTATGATTCTTATTAAATCTTCTTTTGACATACTCATAGTGAATTTTCTCCTCCTTTACCGAAAGCTTTAGGAAGAGTAATCTTCTCAATAAGCGGAACAAGAAGGTTTCCTAAAATAATCGCAAAGGAAACTCCTTCCGCACCGGGTCCGAATATACGGAATACGCCGGTTAAGATACCAAGAAGGATACCGAATACATACTGTCCTTTCTTGGTAATCGGTCTTGTTACATAATCGGTAGCCATGAAGAAAGCACCGAGCATAAGACCGCCGCCTGCGAGTTGTGCGCAGATGTAATTTAAGTCAAATCCTCTCTTGGAGAATAAAAGGATGAATATTACAAATGATACGATGTAAGATCCGGGAATCTTTAAATCGATTATTCCGAGAGCAATAAGGAAACATGCGCCCAAAACAATTGCAATCATGCTTGTCTCGCCGATTGTTCCGGCCGTACGTCCTATTACCATATCGAAAATATTTACTTCACCGCCCGCTTTGACAATTGCAAGAGGTGTGGGACCCGTATAAACATCGGTGGTAAAGTTCGTCATATACTTCGCAAAAGAAATAACGAGGAAACATCTCGCACCGAGTGCGGGGTTCATAAAGTTCTGTCCGAGACCGCCGAAAAGCATCTTTACGACAACAATCGCAAAGCATGCGCCGAGAGCAGTCATCCACAAAGGAAATGATGCGGGTAAATTGAGCGCAAGTAACAGACCGGTAACAATAGCGGAGCAGTCTCCCACCGAAACCGGTTTCTTTAATATCTTGCACATTACAAACTCGGAAAGTACCGAAAAGCCTACCGAAACAAGAATCACAAGAAGAGCATGATAACCGAAGTTAATCACACCGAAAATTGTGGCAGGCATAAGTGCTATGATAACAGCAAGCATGATTCCTCTGGTCGACATACCGTCTCTGACATGAGGGTTCGAGGATACTTTTAATTTCTTATCCATGATTATTTACCCCCTTTCTTTCTGTCGGCGAGAATCATTCTTCTCATAGATTTTATGGACTGGGTAAGGTAACGCTTTGCGGGGCATATATATGAGCAGCATCCGCATTCGCAGCATTCCATACCGTTATATTTTTCAAACATTTCTCTGTTTCCGTTCTGTGCAAAGTCAGCCAGTTTGGAAGGAACTACTCTTCCGGGGCATACTTCGACACATCTGCCGCAGTTGATACATGCGGTTTCCTTTGCGGAAGAAATCTGATCCTTGGATAAGCAAAGGAGTGCCGATGAAGTCTTGGTTGCGGGAACGTCGAGATCAAAGATGGCAAATCCCATCATGGGTCCGCCGGAAACAATCTTTTCGGGCTCTTTTATGAATCCGCCGGCCTCATCTATCAGTTCATGATAATTGGTTCCGATGGGAATTCTGAAGTTCTGAGGATTCTTGACACAGTCACCGGTAACGGTAACGATTCTGTGAAGAAGAGGCTTTCCTTCAACTACCGCCTGATATATGGAGCAGATGGTATCGACGTTATTGACGATACAGCCTGCGTCTGCAGGAAGCATTGAAGAATTAATCGCTCTCTTTGTCGTAGCAAAGATAAGATGTCTTTCAGAACCCTGAGGATATTTGGTCTTAAGTCCGATAACTGTAATCTTGTCATCGTTCTTTGTAAGTTCTTTTAAGATCTTAATACAATCGGGCTTATTATCCTCTACCGCAAGAATACCTCTTGCGTTATTAAATAAGGAAAGTTCGATACGAAGACCTTCCACAAGTTTTTCGGGAGTTTCAATCATAATCCTGTAGTCACTTGTAAGATAAGGTTCGCATTCCGCACAGTTCGCGATAATGTATTCGATTTTATCCGGTTCTTTGGGTGAGACCTTAACATGCGTAGGGAATCCTGCTCCGCCCATTCCGACTATACCGGCTTTCTGGATAAGAGAAACGATTTCCTCTCTCGAAAGCTTTGTGTAATCAGGGTGAGGAGTAAATTCAACCGTATCGTATGCACCGTCGTTTTCGATAACTATCGCCTTGACATGATCACCTGTGATGATTCTTCTGGGTTCGATAGCCTTTACGGTACCCGAAACAGACGAATAAATCGGAGATGAAACAAACCCCGTTTCCTTGGCAATTAACTGTCCAACCAATACATGTTCCCCAATTTCAACAACAGGCTCAGCGGGTGCGCCTATATGCTGAGACAAAGGATATACCATTAAGCCCTTCGGCTGATAGTCTACTATCGGCTTATCCTTTGAAATGTCTTTTCCGTCATAGGGGTGAATACCACCGTGAAATGTAAACAAATCCTTGCCTCCCTTTCATTTTTTAAAAATAGCCTTTAATATATTACTACTTATTTTAAAAAAATACTATATAAAATTTTCAAAATGTAGTAAGATAATAATGTATGTAAAATAAGCATTTGGAAAGGTAATCTAATGAAAACTGTTCAGTGTTCGACCACAATAAAAGAATTAAATTATCCTTTGGAAACAATAGCACCTCTTTCCGATATCCTTTTCCTTGATATCGAGACTACGGGCTTTTCCGCCAGAAGTTCAAATTTATATATGATTGGCTGTTCATATTATGAAGACGGCGAATGGCAGTTAATCCAGTGGCTGGCCGAAAACTACGAAGAAGAAAACGATGTTTTAAAAGCATTCTTAGACTTCTGCGTAAACTATTCTTTCTTAATTCATTTTAACGGAAATCAGTTTGATATTCCTTTCCTTGAACAGAAATGCGAACAGTACGAATACGATTTTGATTTCAATTCCTTTAACGGACTTGATATATATAAAAGAATCAAACCTTATAAAACTTTTATGAAACTCGAGGACTGCAGACAGAAAACTCTGATGGAATTCCTCGGTATAATCCGCGAAGACATATTCGACGGTGGTGAACTTATAAGCTTCTATCACGAATACGTTGTAAGCAAGGATGAGGAAATAATGAACGCAATCCTTCTTCACAACAAAGAAGATGTTGTCGGAATGCTTCATATGGTTTCACTTCTTTCAATACCGGATCTTTTCAACAAGTCACTTCGTGTAATGAAAGTAAAGGCAAACTATTACAACGATTACGAAAACAAAAAGAGACAGGAACTTATTCTTTCTTTAAGATTCAGAAATGCAATTCCCGTTCCTCTTTCATATGCGGCAAACGGATGTTACTTTACATGCGACGGAATAGACGGTATTTTGAAAGTGCCTCTTTACGAAGAAGAAATGAAATACTTCTATTCGAACTACAGAGATTACTACTATCTCATCCACGAAGATATGGCTGTACACAAATCCGTTGCTCAGTTTATCGAAAAAGATCACAAAGAGCCTGCAAGTGCGCTTACATGCTATACACGTAAAACTTCCACATATCTCCCCGAATGGAGCGTTCTCTTCGAGCCGTTCTACAAGAGAGATTACAGAGACCAACAGCTGTTCTTCGAACTCACACCTGAGTTTAAGACATCAAGAGAAAGTTTCAACAAGTACGCAGAGCACATTCTGCAGAACATGATTAACTTATAAATTGATATTTGTACAAATATCAATAACCAATAACATCCTTTCTTTTCTAAAATATCGGGCGCCCAAAAAGCGCCTGATATTTTTTATGCAAAAAAAGAAGACACAAACTTGTGTCTTCTTTATATGAAAGATTTTAAATCTTATTCTTCTGCTTTAGCTTCTTCAGCAGGAGCTTCTTCAACTGCGGGTGCTTCTTCAACTGCAGGAGCTGCTTCCTCTGCCTTGGCTTCTTCTTCAGCCTGAGCTGCAACTACTGATTCAACATCAACTGTTGCATACTCTTCGCCGTTGTCATCGGCATTTTCTTCTTTCTTCTTGGGCTGTAACATAGCTCTTACGGAAAGGCTGATTCTGTTGTTCTCTTCGTTAACTTCTGTAACCTCTGCAGTTACTTCATCACCGATCTTAAGAACATCTGAAGGCTTCTCAATGTGATTCTTGGAAATCTGAGAAACATGAAGAAGTGCATCTACACCGCCTTCAAGCTGAATGAAAGCACCGAAGTCTGTCATTCTTGCAACCTTACCTGTTACAACGCTTCCAACAGGAAATCTTGTGCTTAAATCTTTCCAGGGATTCTCATCTTCAAACTTGGTTGAAAGAGAAATTCTGTTTCCGTTAATCTCTTTTATGAGAACTTTAACCTTATCGCCTGCTTTGTAAAGCTTCTTTGCACTTTCGATTCTGCCCCAGCTCATCTCCTTGATGTGAAGGAGTCCGTCGATACCGCCGAGATCGATGAATGCACCGAAGTCTGTTACGTTCTTAACTGTTCCTTCTACAGTATCGCCAACTTTGATCTTTGAAAGAACTTCTTCAAGAGCTTTAGCCTTCTGAGCTGTAATGAGTTCTTTGCGGTTGCCGATGTATCTTCTCTGCTTGGGATCGTATTCCTGCATGAGGAATTCTATTTCCTTATCCATAAACTTGGATAAATCTTTTTCATAAACATCCGAAAGAAGACCTGCGGGAATAAATACTCTTACATCATCAACAACAACGATAACACCTTTGTTGTTGGGAATCTGTGTAACTACACCCTTAACTGTTGTCTTCTCATTGAACGCATCTTCAAGAATCTTAGATCCTTTATCCATCACAAGTCTCTTGTGCGTAAGTGATACCTGACCTTCTCCGTCGTTGACCTTAAGTACCTTAACGTCAAGTTTGTCTCCGATTTTTACTTTTTCTGTCAGATCAATGCTTAAGTCATTTGTGTATTCTGCTTTGGAAAGAATGCCATCAGATTTGTAGCCGATATTTAAAATAATGTAATCGGGTTTAACATCGATAACTTCACCGCTAACTATCTCTCCTGTTCGAATTGTTTTGAATGATTCATCAAGCATTTGTTCAAAAGTAAGTTCTGACATATTTTTGAACCTCCTCAATAATGTTTTTTGGGGTTGATGCCCCAGCTGTAATTCCCACCAGGTTAGCATTAGCCGGTAATTCCAAATGCAACTCCTTAAGTGTCTGAATGAAATAGGTTCTTTCACAATGCATTTTGCTGATTTCGTAAAGCTTGCGGGAATTGGAGCTTTGCGAATCCCCTATAACAATCATAACGTCAGCTTTTTTGGCCAGTTGCGCGGCCTCATTTTGACGTTCGCTCGTAGCGTTGCATATAGTATTCACAACGCTAACATTATCATCATAACAAATTCCTTTTAAAATATCAACTAAATCTTTAAATTTATTGATGTTGAAAGTAGTCTGCGAAACTACACAAATCTCGCCTTTTAACACGTCTTTTAATGCGTATGCGTCATCTTCGTTTCCGACCACGTATGCTTGTGTTTCACACCACCCTTTTATACCCTCTACTTCGGGGTGTCCGTCATTGCCTATTATGACTATTGTTTTACCCGACAGAGACTCCGTATTAACCAGTTTCTGAATTCTTTTTACAAACGGGCATGTCGTGTCGATAACAGTAAAACCGCGCTTTTCAATACCTTCATAGATGTTTTTCGCAACACCGTGAGATCTGATTATGACACATCCTTTGGGAAGGCTGTCGAGTTCTTCGAGAGTATTGATTTCTTTTACGCCTTTTTTAAGAAAATCGTTTACGACTTCCTTGTTGTGAATAATCGGTCCGAAAGTATATATTATTCCGCCTTTTTCAATTTCTTCATACACCGTGTCGACGGCTCTTTTTACTCCGAAGCAAAAGCCCGCCGATTCTGCAAGAACAACTTCCATTTTTCATTCTCCGAAAACGAGCCATTTGGGGACGGTTCCGTTTTGGCTTTTTTGACCATTTTAGAACCGTCCCCGTTTGGCTCATTTGCAATTATCTATAATCTCAATGATTTTATCTTTTACTTCTTCGATTGACATATCCGAAGTATCGAGATAAACAGCATCCTCGGCCTGTTTAAGAGGAGCTATTTCACGGTTCATGTCTCTCTCGTCACGTTCAATGATTTCTTTTTCAATCTGATCAAGATCGCATTCGGTTCCTTTTTCCTTTAACTCAAGATATCTTCTCTCTGCCCTTACCCTGCTTGATGCGGTAAGATAAATCTTGCACTCAGCATTGGGAAGGATATTGGTTCCGATGTCTCGGCCGTCCATAACCACATCGTTTTCTCTCGCAAGTTTTCTCTGAAGTTCGAGAAGCTGAGCACGTACTTTGCCGTTGGTGGAACTGGCGGAAGCCATATTGCCCACTTCCTGAGTTCTTATAAGTCCGTTAACATTCTCACCGTTTAAAAGAACTATCTGTGTTCCGTTATCGTATTCAATCGATACATTGGCCTCAGCACAGTATTTTTCAAATCCCTCGTTATCGTTAAGACCTACGCCTTTTCTGATTAAATAAAGGGCAATTGCACGGTACATTGCGCCGGTATCGACATAAATAAAGCCTTTTTCCTTAGCCACAAGCTTGGCAATTGTTGATTTGCCGGCACCCGCAGGTCCGTCGATCGCAACATTAAATCCCATGATGAATTCCTCCTAAAAAAATTTATCCGTTTTTCTGTCCCGACAAGAAGCCCGTTGAAAATGCAATCTGAAGATTAAAGCCTCCGGTAAATGCATCCACATCGATTACTTCTCCGGCAAAGAAAAGATTCTTTACAAGTTTGCTTTCCATGGTTTTGGGATTGATATCCTTTACGCTCACGCCGCCATGGGTGATAATAGCCTCATCAAAATCTCTCGTGCCTTTAATCGTAAGCGGAAGTCTCTTTGTATAATCGAGAATATTTTTTCTTTCTTCCCTGGTTATCTCATTGCACTTTTTATAAATATCCACACCCGCAAGCTCACATATTTTAGTCCCGAGTTTAATCGGATAAATGTTGCCGAGTATGTTTTTTAAATCTTTTTTGTTGCCTTCTTTTAATTCTCTGATAAGCCTTGCATCAAATTCATCATCTGACAGGGCAGGTTTTAAATCTATGAAAACTTTTATGTCTTTTTCATCGCTTTTTGCGAGTATGGAGCTCGCGGTAAGAACAAGAGGACCGCTTATACCGAAGTGTGTAAACAGCATCTCTCCCATTTCTTTGTATTTGAGTTTGTCTTTTATAAAAAGAGAAAGACTTACATTTTTAAGAGAAAGACCTGTTAATTCCATGGGCCATTTTTCAAATGTTTCAAGGGGCACCAGCGCAGGCTTTAATGTTGATATGCGATGGCCTTCGTCCCCGGCCCATCTTAAACCGTCTCCGGTGGAACCTGTCGATTTATAACTGATACCGCCCGTGGCGATTATGACCTTGTCGGCTTTAATTATTTCACCGTCGTCCGTTTTAACTCCGACTGCTCGTTTTGAGAAGTTTCTTTTAACCCCGTCGTCTTCTTCGTCTGCAATGCTTTCGGTAATTATGCTTTTAACCGGAGTGTTTAATCTTAAATCAACACCGGCTTTCTTTAAAGCATTGTTCAGTGCCTTGATGATATCCGAAGAATGGTCGCTCACGGGAAATACACGATTGCCTCTCTCTGTTTTTAAAGGAGTTCCGTTATCTTCGATAAGCTTCATCAAATCCGTATTGTTAAAAATAGAAAAAGCACTGTATAAAAACTTGGGATTGCTGACTATATTTTCAAAAAACTCATCTTCCGTGCAGGCATTGGTCACGTTACATCTGCCTTTACCCGTGATAAAAAGTTTTTTGCCCGTTTTTTCGTTTTTTTCAAGCAGAACCACTTTATCGCCCGTCTGAGAAGCGCTTATCGCCGCCATCATGCCCGCGGGTCCCGCACCTATAACAATTGTCTTCATTTTAACGCCTTTACATACATAAAAATTGTACAAAAAACGCCCGAAAAAGTAAAGAAAAACCGACCTTGTAAAAAGGCCGGTTTTTTATAAAAGATTAAATTATCATTAAACAGGGTAAGCACCGTTCTTGGAATCGGCAGCCGTAAGGTCAACCTTTTCCTGCTGAGCTTTTCTGTACTTGAAGAAGTCTACAGCAACCTGAGGGAATAATGCGTATGATAATACGTCCTCATCCTGCTGTTTCCATTCTTTCATTTCTGCTTCAAGCTTATCCATTTCGTTTGTTAAGCCTGCAGCATCAGCCGAACGCTCTGTGTATCTCTTCTCGCCGGGAATAACCTTGTCGATTACTTCCTGGTTCATAGGCTTGATTGTCTGGCCGTATTTACCGCGAAGAAGGTCCTTGGTCTGGTCGGTAGCAACTTTGTATCTCTCGCCCATAAGAACGTTGAATACAGCCTGTGTTCCGACGATCTGTGAAGAAGGTGTAACAAGAGGGGGCTCACCGAGGTCTTTACGAACTCTGGGGATTTCCTTAAGCACTTCTTCGTACTTGTCTTCTGCGTTCTGCTCTTTTAACTGAGAAATCATGTTTGAAAGCATACCGCCGGGAACCTGGTAAAGAAGAGTCTTGATATTTACGCCGAGAGACTTTGTGCTCATAAGGCCGTTTGCAAGGCATTCTTCTCTGTAAGGACGGAAGTAATCAGCGATTTCAGCAAGAAGATCCTGATCAAATCCTGTGTCATATTCAGTACCCTTGAAGGTTTCAACCATAACTTCTGTAGCGGGCTGTGATGTACCGAGTGCAAAAGGTGAAATAGCACAGTCGATAACGTCAACGCCTGCTTCTACTGCCTTAAGGTATGTCATTGAAGCAACACCTGAGGTGTAGTGTGTATGAAGCTGAATGGGAAGCTTTGTTTCTTCCTTCATTGCCTTGATAAGTTCTGTAGCTTTGTAAGGAAGAAGAAGTCCTGCCATATCCTTGATACAGATCGAGTCAGCACCCATCTCTTCGATTTCTTTGGCAACCTTTGCCCAGTACTCAAGTGTATAAGCATCACCGAGTGTATAGGAAAGAGCTATCTGAGCGTGTCCTCTGCCTTCCTGAGTCTTAATCTTGTTGGTTGCGTCAACTGCAGCCTGAAGGTTTCTTAAATCGTTAAGGCAGTCGAAAATTCTGATGATATCGATACCGTTAGCGATGGATTTTTCTACGAATGAATAAACAACGTCATCTGCGTAAGGACGATATCCTAAAATATTCTGTCCTCTGAAAAGCATCTGAAGTTTTGTATTCTTAAAGCCTTCTCTTAACTTACGAAGTCTTTCCCAGGGATCTTCCTTAAGGAAACGAAGAGAAGCATCAAATGTTGCACCACCCCAGCACTCTACCGAATGATATCCTACTTTATCCATCTTATCTACGATGGGGAGCATTACTTCGGTCGGCATTCTGGTGGCAATCAAAGACTGATGAGCGTCACGAAGGACGGTTTCAGTTATTTTAATAGGCTTTTTTTCTGCCATTGTATTTTCCTCCATAGAATTATAAATTTACCAATCGCGATAATACGGATTTCTCCGCATCTGCGATGCTATCAAAAGACTCCAAAGATAGCCATGAATGTACCTGCTGCAACAGCGGTACCGATAACACCGGCTACGTTGGGTCCCATTGCGTGCATCAAAAGGAAGTTCGAAGGATCTGCCTCTGCGCCGACTTTCTGAGAAACTCTGGCAGCCATGGGAACGGCGGAAACACCTGCCGAACCGATCAGAGGATTAACCTTGCCTTTGGTGAGTACACACATTATCTTACCGAAGAGAACTCCGGCAGCCGTACCGAACGAGAATGCTACAAGTCCGAGTACAACGATTGCAACTGTTTCAAAGTTAAGGAATGCTTCTGCACTTGTTGTAGCACCTACGGATGTACCGAGGATGATAACTACGATGTACATAAGTGCGTTTGATGCTGTTTCCTGAAGCTGACTTACAACGCCTGATTCTCTGAAGAGGTTACCAAGCATAAGCATACCTACAAGGGGAGCTGTTGTGGGAAGCAAAAGTGAAACAACGATTGTAACTACGATGGGGAAAAGAATCTTTTCAAGCTTGGAAACAGGACGAAGCTGTTCCATCTTGATCTTTCTTTCCTTCTCAGTAGTAAGAAGCTTCATAATAGGGGGCTGAATAATAGGTACAAGTGACATGTACGAATATGCAGCAACCGCGATAGGTCCGAGTAATCTGGTCTGTCCGAGCTTACCTGCAAGGAAGATTGATGTAGGGCCGTCTGCACCACCGATAATGGAAATAGCAGCTGCAGCCTTATCGTTAAAGTCTACAAGACCTGTCTGGTTAATAAGTAATGCTCCGAAGTATGCTGCGAAAATACCGAACTGAGCAGCAGCTCCGAGCAAAAAGCTCTTGGGGTTTGCAATAAGGGGACCGAAGTCTGTCATTGCACCTACACCAAGGAAAATAAGTGAAGGCAGGATTGCCCACTCATCCAAAATATAGAAGTAGTATAAAAGTCCGCCACCGTGTCCGCCTTCGCCAAACGGTCTCATAATATCGGGATAGATATTAACTAAAAGCATACCGAATGCGATGGGAACCAAAAGCAAGGGTTCAAATTCATGGCGAATCGCAAGATAAAGGAAGAAACAAGCAACCAGTATCATTGCGGCATTTCCCCATGTCAAATTGAAGAATGCTGTCTGATGGAGGAGATTATCTACTGTATTGATTATATATTCCATCGTTTTTTCTCCTATCCGAAAGATACTGATTAGTTAAGTGTTGCGAGAAGTGCACCTGCTTCAATAGCGTCGCCTACGTTTACTTCGATACTTGCAACTGTACCGTCCTGAGGAGCTACAACGGGAATTTCCATCTTCATAGCTTCGATGGTAACAACTGCATCACCCTTCTTAACTGTATCGCCGACTTTGGTATCAAGTTTGAATACCTTACCTGCAGCACCTGCTTCTACTCTTACTGAACCTGCTGCACCGCTTGCCTTGGGTGCTGCTGCGGGAGCAGCTGCGGGAGCTGCCTTGGGAGCTGCCTTCTTAACGGGAGCTGCAACTGCAGCACCTGTGGAAGCGCCTTCTTCTACTGTTACATCATAAACATTGCCGTTAACGGTAATTGTATAATTTTTCATAATTACATCCTCCTAATACTGGGCATTCTGCCACTTTTTCGATTGAGATTTTTTGATACTTCTAACAACAAATCCGTCAGTGGATCCGCTGCCTTCATATGCAGCGATTGCGGCAGAAATAACAGCAACAAGCTCGTAATCGTCGACAAGTTCTTCCACTTCGGGTTCCACAACATTTGCATTTGTCTCGACAGCTTTGTCATTAGCCTTTGCTGCCGCTTTCTTTGCTTTTCTTTCAGCGCTTGCTTTCTGAATCTTGGGAATGATTCCGAAAAGATAAATAATGAACATGATAAGAATAAGTACGCTGAATACCGATCCCATACCAAGCAGGGTATTAAGAGCGGCCTTTGTCATAGCCTCGCCCATTGAATAAATGGGAGAAAATGTGATGTCCGTGATATTAAGATCTCCGTCATACGCAATGTTCATATTTACATTACGTCCGGTATATCCTAAAAGTTCGGTAACTTTGTAACCGTCTTCGGGATTGCCGGTGATGGTGATGTTTCTGTCATATCCGGTAATGCTGCCTGCTTCGTCTTCGGCTGCCAGACATGAGTTAACAGCTTGGGCAAAAGTTTCCTGGGAAGCAAACTTAACGTTTTCGTTCTCCAGTTCGTCAGCTTTAATCTTATAATCATCCTCGGTAATATTTGCCAAAGCAGCTTTTTCTTCACTCATTGCAATTTCTTTTATGAGTGTTTC
Organism: uncultured Lachnospiraceae bacterium; assembly: GCA_902765365.1. GTDB lineage: Bacteria > Bacillota > Clostridia > Lachnospirales > Lachnospiraceae > UBA3766. The sequence goes on along the minus strand of CACWZK010000010.1, from coordinate 29,874 downwards.
TCTGTTGCTTTCGATGGTACTTACTACCGCAGGATCCACCGGTGCTTTTTCGCATCCGGTTAAAATTAACATCACTGAAAGTCCGAGGCCTAAGAATAATGTTTTCAATTTCTTCATAGCCAAATTTCCTTTCATTAATTAGATGATGCCGTGCTTTTTAGCCGGGCGATCCTCTCTCTTTGTGTATAACATTTCGAATGCACCGATAATGTACTTTCTTGCATCAGCGGGATTGATGATGTAATCAACATATCCTCTCTTTGCAGCTGAAGTGCATGAATTCTGAAGTGCATCATATTCTTTGGTCTTCTCTGCGATTACATCGCTTCCTTCGCCGGCATACATAATCTGTGCTGCGCTCTTGGCATCGATTGCACCGATTGTGGCACCTTCGAATGCAAATGTTACGTCAGCACCGAGTGCCTTGGAGTTCATAACTACGTATGCGCTGCCAAGTGCCTTGGATGCGATAACATTAACCTTTGCAACAGTGCTGTTTGCAAATGCATATGTAAGCTTGGCCGAAGCTCTTGCAATTCTCTTTTCGGAGCACTTGCAAGCCTTGAAGCCTGTAATGTTTGTAAGTGAAAGAACGGGGATTGAGAATGCGTCACAGAAATTGATGAACTCTGCAGCCTTAACGCAGCCTTCTGCCGAAAGCTTGTCTTCAAGTTCTTCCGCAACTTTTCCTTCTTCATCGTAAACTGCGCTTCTGTTACCGACACAGCCGATTGTACTTCCGTTTAATTTGATAAATCCGCATACCATATCTTTAGCATAAGCAGATTTTACTTCGATAAAATTGTAATCATCCGCGATATCCGCAAAAGCAAGTGCAGCATCCTTAAAAGATGTTCCGATTGCATTTGAAGCTCTGTTAAGGTCATCTGTGCACTCAACATATTCAGCTTCTTCTTCGTTATTTGCGGGAAGGAAAGAAACAAGTTCTCTCATCTTTGAAAGGATTTCGTCCTGAGTACCTGTAAAATCAACAATACCGCTTTCTTCAGACTGGAATTTTGCTGATGCAGTATCACACTTCTCACCGAAAACAGCGGTGATCTGAGGAATTACTCCCGATGCAAGTGTCTGCTTTAAGTAAATTTCGCCCATTGCGTTAAGGGCATCTGTAGCCTCCTGAAGTCTTAAACCGCAGGAATCGATTAATCCGATGACGGGTGCGCCCATCTTCATCGCCATATCATAAAGGTTGCAAATTTTCTTGGCATGCATTTCTCCGACACTGCCGTTTAAAACGTTTGCGTCCTGAGCATACACATACACAAGAGAGTCATTGATAACACCGTAGCCGGTTATACAGCCGTCCGAAGGGGTATCAATTTGCTTGAGATTAAAATCAGTCGCTCTCGCGGATACCAAAGCGCCGATTTCAACAAAGCTGTTTTCATCAAGAAGAGCATTAATTCTCTCTCTTGCAGCAGAACTGGTACTCATAAGTACTACCTCCTATATATAATTTAATCTTTACGTTTTTAAGGTGAAAGGGCATAAAAAACCCAAAATCACACAAATATTATCATATCACATCTTTGTCAATTTTATCAATAAATTAAATTTACTCCGAGGATTCAAAAATAAATAATCTTTTCGCATCTTTCGGGGCTTTTATATCAATTTTCAACAAAAAAGAGATTTCCAAACGGAAATCTCCCCCTTTTTAAAGCCGAACGCCTCTTTGTCCGGCCCAATGATACATATTAAATATCCACGTTTTCAACCTTGTTTACATTATAATTTAATTCGTTTTCAGCCTGCACTCTGAAGTCTTCCATCATGTCCATGCTTATCTGAGGCAAATCTTCGATTGAGTCAACATTGAACGCTCTTAAAAACTGCTCGCTGGTTCCGAAAAGCAGAGGTCTTCCGGGTGCATCGAGGCGGCCTAATTCTTTTATGAGGCCGAATTCCAGAAGCTTGTTGATTGAAAAATCCGAATTCACTCCTCTTATCTTCTCAATATCCATACGCGTAACAGGCTGCTTGTATGCAACTATCGAAAGGGTCTCGAGTACGGAATCGGACAAAACATTTTTCTTAGGAGCAGTGGCGATTTTGATTAAATCCTCATAATATTCGTCCTTGGTGCGAAGCTGAACATTGCCCTCAAGGCATATAATCTGAATACCACGCTCTTTTGCAGCGTAGTAAACTTTCATTTCATCTATGATTTCTCTGACTAAACTCTCTTCAACCGAAAGCGCTTCGGCGATATCCTTGATTGAAACGCTGTCACCCATGGCAAAAAGAATGCCTTCGATTTTACCCTGTATTTCCTGACGGTCCATTTTACACTCCTAAAATAAATAGGTTTACATAAATAGTTAACAATAATTATATTGAAAAATTCTCTATCGGCTTTTTTAATTCAATGTCAATATCACCGAACGACTCGCTCTGATTGACTTCGACGTTTCCGGTCTTTATAAGTTCGAGTATTACCAGAAATGTTACGATAACTTCCATCTTGGTTTTCTGTTCGGATAAAAGACTTCGAAACGAACACTTTTTGTGGGAAGTAATATAGTTGGCGATATAATCCTGTTTCTGATTGATATCGACCTCTTCCTTTTCAATCTTTCCGAAATGTGACCTGATCGGGTCGACCTTGTCTTCCACTCTTTTGATACAGGCATTGAATATTTCGTTTAAGCTGCTTAGAGTGGTTTCTCCGATTAATTCTTCGTAGTCTATCGGAGCTTTGTAATTTCTGACTTCATCCGGAATGGAAGGATCTTTGTAAAGGTACTTTTCTCCGTCCATCTGCATGTCTTTTAATTCGTAAGACATGTATTTGTACATTTTGTACTCCAGAAGTTTTTGTACAAGTTCCGCTCTCGGATCTTCCTCTTCGCCTTCTTCGTCCTCGGTTTTCGGAAGAAGCATTCTGCATTTGATATCAAGAAGCGTCGCGGCCATAACCATGAATTCGCTCACGGTATTCAAATCGTCCTTGGGAAGTTCCTTGACATATTCGAGATACTGTCTGGTGATTTCGACGATGGGAATATCGTAAATATCGACTTTATTCTTTTCTATTAAGTGTAAAAGCAAATCGAGCGGACCCTCGAATACTTCAAGCTTTACGGGAATAGCCATAAATGCTCCTAAAATACTATTTTGAATCTATTGTTATAAAAATCAGTTCTCCGGGATTAAAAAGCCTCAAGGGAAGCGTATGGAAACCTATTCCGCAGCTGACCACAAATCTTATGGGCGCGTTTTTGCTCGAAACATACGAATCGGCATAGCGGATGAATTTTCCGTTATTATCATACACTCCGCCCGAGTATTTCGGGAAAAATCTTATCCCCGGATGCGCAACACCGTGTAAAAGAGGCAGGCGTATCAGTCCGCCGTGAACATGTCCCGACAGTATAAGGTCGCTTCCGTAAGCGTTGTAATGCTCAAAATAATCGGGATTGTGCGCAAGAAGAATATTATATTTGTCATCCTCGAGTTTACCTGCAAGTGACTCTATGTAATCGTCATCCATATGGTAAACTTTAAATCTTTTATAAAAACTTCTGTCTATATCGACAGAGCTTACCTTTATATTGTTTTCCTCAAAATACTCGGCGCTGTTTGAAAGAATCGGAATATCGAGCTCTTTCATCTTAGCTGCGAATTCATCGTACATATCGCCGTAAACTTCGGGATAAATCTTGGCCCTGTATTCGTGATTGCCGAGTGCCGTATATGTCGGTGCAATCTTTGAAAGCTCTTTTAGGAAATAATAAGCACGATCCTGTTTTCTTCCCCTGGTGGCCGTAATCGTATCGCCGCCGACCAAAATCACGTCGGGCGCATATTCTTTGATATCCTCATAAAACTTGGGCGTGCAGGAATAATTGTGAAGATCCGATACAAAGCAGACTTTGAGTTTCTTCTTCACCTTACTGTCATAAATCGCAATGCTTCTTACCACATAACGATTAAGATCGACAATATTAATGATAAAAAGAATTACGAAGCAGGCAAGTAAAGCCCCGAGAAAGTATTTCAATCTGTATCCCTCTCACGGTTTAAGTTAAATCCAACGACGGATATTATATCATAAAATGCCCGTTCAGGCAAAATCTTATTATCCTCAGACACTCTTTTTTGCATAAAAATTACGAATTTCCTGCTGAATACCGGCCTTGGCACAGTTTCTTTTAAAACGTCTAAGCGCGCTGTCTAATGATTCATTTTCTTTAACTTCAACTCTTGACACTTCTCAACCCTCCTCCAAGACCAAATATATGTGCACGGTCTTACTGAGTAATCGCACAAATTGAATTATACCAAAAAAATCCCATACGTCAAGAAATTTTTAACTTTAGTTTATTTGCTTTTCAATAAATATGGAATTTAAAAGACAACAATATTATAATGTCTTTTATACCGTATACAATTATTATGGTTAAAAAAATCAGGCAATACAATATATCCGTATTGCCTCTTAATTGAGGCTAAAAAAATGATTGCACTTTTATCTTCGATATTTATAAAAAACAAAAACAATTTTAACGATGAAAACGTCCGCAGAAAGTACGGTATTTTAACCGGAGCCGTCGGAATAATACTCAATCTTTTTCTTTTTGCGACCAAATTCAGCGTCGGAATCATCACATCGGCCATCTCCGTAACCGCCGATGCTTTTAATAACTTATCCGATGCCGGAAGCAGCATAATAACTCTTTTAGGATTTAAGCTCTCAGGTCAGAAGCCCGATAACGAGCATCCTTTCGGTCACGGCCGTATCGAATATATTTCAGGTCTCTTCGTATCGGTTATCATTCTTATCGTCGCTTTCGAACTTGTAAAAACAAGTATCGGCAAAATCATCCATCCCGAAGAAGTTGCCGTAAGCGCACTGACTTTTGTTTTCTTAAGTATATCGATTATAGTCAAGCTTTACATGTTTGCATACAACATGATATACGGCAAAAAGATATCTTCCACCACGATGAAAGCCACGGCCGTTGATTCAATAAGCGATACAATCGCAACAAGCGTTGTTTTAATCTGTTATATATTATATGTTGTTTTTAAGATTAAAATCGATGCTTACGCAGGTATCGCGGTCGGACTTTTCATTGCATACGCCGGTTACAAGACACTTCGTGAAACAATCTCTCCTCTTTTAGGACAGACCCCCGATCCGGAATTTGTCAAAGAAATCGAAGAGATAGTCCGTTCGAACGAATCAGTCATAGGAATACACGACATGATAGTTCACGACTACGGCCCCACGCGAATTTTCGTATCCCTCCATGCGGAAGTACCCTGCGACAAGGATATCCTCTATCTTCACGAATGCATCGACGATATCGAAAACGAAATAAAAGAAAAACTCAACTGCGAAGTTTCCATTCATATGGATCCCGTGGATACCAACGACGAAAACTTATTCGAAGCCAAAGTCATGGTTACGGAAATCATAAAAGAAATAGACGAACGTCTCACACTCCACGATTTCAGAATACTGGCCACTGGCACTGGCACTGGCACTGGGGGACGGGGGTTGTGTGTCATTTTGCGAATTGCAAAAATGACACACAACCCCCGTCCCCTCGCAACTTCACCCTACTGCTCAATCACGCTTTGGGTTATCTCCCCATTTTCCCATGCCAACACCTTCAGCGTTTTACCGCCTCTTAGTTTCAAACCTTCAACTCTTCCCTTCTTCCATTTTTCCGGAAGTGCGGGAAGGATTTTAACTTCTCCGTTTATACTCTGAACAAGCATTTCCGCAATACCTGCAGCCGCGCCGAAATTACCGTCTATCTGGAATGGAGGATGATTGTCAAAAAGATTCGGAAGCGTCTGTTTTTCTATCAGAGTATGTAGATTTTCAAGTGCTTCGTTGCCCATTCCGAGTCTTGCATACATATTTATTATCCACGCTCTGCTCCAGCCCGAATGACCTCCGCCGAAAGATAATCTTCTCTCAATTGTCTTCTTTGCGGCTTCAAAAAGTTCGGGAGTTGTCTCATTAATCTGCGCTGCCGGATATAAAGCAAAAAGCTGTGAAATATGTCTGTGTCCGGGCTCCGCTTCCTCGTAATCCTCGTTCCATTCCATGATTGTACCGTACTTACCGATCTTTATTTCGGGAATCCTTTCAAGAACCTTTAAAGCCCTCTCGCTTATCGTCTCTTCTTTTAAAACTTTTCCGTCAGCAAATAAAACTTCTTCGGCTTTTATGCAGTCAGTCAGAAGTTCTCGTATTATCTCATTATCCATGGTTGCGCCCTTGCAGACAACGCCTTTCTCGCCGTTTGGAAGAATATACGTATTCTCCGGGCTAAGTGAAGGACACATTACAAGACAGTCTCCGTCTTTTATGAGATAATCCATTACAAAAACAGCCGCATCACGCATTATCGGATAATACTTTTCAAGAAATTCCTTATTTCCATTAAAAAGATAATGCTCCCAGATATGTATCGAAAGCCATGCACCGCCAAGTACCCAGTAACTTGAAGATATGCAGACATCCTGCGGTGCGGAATCACCCCAGATATCAGTATTGTGGTGTGCGACAAATCCGTTGCAGCCGTACATCTTCTCGGCGGTATCTTTTCCATGCTCTCTTACTCTTTCAAGAAGATCAAAAAGAGGCTCTTCGCATTCCGACAGATTGCAGATATTCGCAGGCCAGTAATTCATCTCGGTATTTATATTTATCGTAAAACGGCTGCCCCACATCGGGAAATAGTCTTCATTCCATATTCCCTGCAAATTGGCGGGAAGTGAACCGGGTCTTGAAGAAGCTATTAAAAGATATCTTCCGAAGTTGAAGAATCTTACACTTTCCTCATCGTCTTCTATTTCAAGCTTAACTCTGTCATACAGTGCTCTGTAATCGGCTGTATGTTCATCGAAAAGGTCTTCAAAGGATTTATTTACGTTTTTTTCTATATCGGAAATTGCAGCCTTCTTTACCGCCTCGGCTTTTTCTTCGAAAGTCTTTTCAACTTCTTTTTTACCGTTAATTGCGCTTTCTTTATTGCTGACCCTGAAAGAAGTCTCGGCCGCAAGAATAATTAAAGCCTCATCCGCATTTTTTACCACGACGGTATTGCCGATATCTTCCGCGCTTCCTCCCTTAACAATTGTTTTAACGGCACACGAAAGGAGTATCGGATCTTTACCGCCGACAGTTGCATTCATAACCTGAAGATGCTCGCCCGAAAAGCCGATATCATCCACAAATTTATTGTAATTCTGCTTTCTGACAACCTGCTCCTTAAAAGGTACATTCTCCCACGGAGCGTAACCCCTTCCGATATTTACCCTAAAAGAAAGCATGCCCTTTTTATCTGCAGAAAGCCTAACCGCAATGCATCCTGCAGGGTAAGAAGAAATAACTTCTCTTTTATAATTCACTTCTCCGATTTTATAGGTCACCGTAGCAAGGGCATTTTTAATATCAAGTTCTCTTTTATAATCCGTATACTCATAATTATCCTGATCAAACTCTATAAAAAGATTGCCAAGCGGTTCATAATGACTCTGCTCTTCAGGCAAACCCGACAAAGCCAATGCACATAAATCCTCGGCCTCTTTTATCCTTCCTTCAAATATCAGTTTTCTTATTTCGCCAAGCTTCTCAATCGCCGAGGGATTATTCCTGTCCTTAAAACCGCCGTACCAGACGGAATCCTCGTTTAACTGAATTCTTTCGGTATGTACATTTCCGTATACCATACCGCCAAGTCTTCCGTTTCCGACAGGCAGCGCTTCATTAAAGTTTGATGCAGGTTTATTAAATTCTATTTTATGAACGTCTGTATTGCTCATTTTTCAATCCTTATAATATTGTTTCAATCCCTAATCAAATATAATCGGTATTAAATATATCATATCAATACTTTATCAATTATACATCATCCGAAAGCCTTTTTAACTATATATAAGCAAAAATGACACTACACCCCCGTCCCCATGTGTCAAAAAATGACACTACACCCCCGTCCCCCTGTGTCAAACCCCTTGACAGAGTTCGACTGACGTGTTAATGTAGTATTATAAACTACATCTTGTGAATTTTAGGTTTAGGAGGTGGCGATTATGAGCGATTTGGAAGTTTTTAAATCACAGAGCGTAAAAGAAGAAATAAGCAATGCAATTTCTCACGGAATAGCCGCTGCCCTTTTTATATTCGGTACAGTAATCATGATAATCGAAGCGTCTTTAAGACACAAAGGAGCAATGGCAATCACGGGTGTTTCGATATTCGGTGCGAGTTTAATCCTTTTGTATCTTACTTCATGCCTTTATCATTCACTTACCAATTACAATGCCAAAAGAGTCTTCAGGAAACTGGACCACTGTATGATATTTATCCTTATTACCGGAACCTACACTCCCATCTGCCTTTCAATCATCAGAGGCTGGGCAGGCTGGACCGTATGGGGAATAAACGTGGCGTGCTGCGTATTGGGTGTAACATTAAACGCAATATCGGTCAGAAAATTTGACAAGATATCACAGATTTTATATATAATCATGGGCTGGTCCGCAATTATCTTCTTATATTCCATGATAAAGACCATCCCTCCTTTCGGACTTGTACTCGTGGTACTGGGCGGTGTTATTTACACAATCGGAACTTTCTTCTATCGTAAAAAAGACTTAAAGTTCTCGCATTTTATCTGGCATCTGTTCGTATTCTTAGGAAGCATACCGCATTTTGCCATGGTTCTTTACTACGTATGTATCAAATAACATAAAAAATATATATCATAAAAGGACGGAAAATAAATTCCGTCCTTTATTTTTTAATAAACCTGTCTTAAATCGTCATCGTCGCAGATAACATCCATATACTCGGAGAAATCGTGAAACTGTCCTTTGGAATCTCCGATATCATTTGATTTTTTTACGAGCCAGATCGTAAACAGAAGTGCAACCGATATTCCGAAAGCCAGGCCCGCAGTAATGCCGTAAATATATACCAATACCATATTATCTGTCCTGCCTTTCTTTTGCGAATTTGTTTATCTTGTTGGCCGTTGTAAGACTCAGACTCTTTTTCATTGCCTGAATTCTGTTCTTGGCGCCGTTGGCAATTAAGAAAATAACAATCGGCAGTCCGACCGCATAAACCCATGTAATCTTTTCATCAAATCCCACATCAATGAAGAAGAAACTCGAAAGTGCCGTGCAGACAACAACTCCGAGGAAACATAAAATCAAAGCTGTAAAGAAAAAGATACCGTAAGCTTTGGCTTTTACATAAGGAACCGCGCCTACCATCTTGCCCGTCTGTCCGTTCACAAGAATCGTATAAGGTTTATCGTCATATTTAAATGATAAAAACCACGCGGGAAGTAATGCGTATTCGGTTTTCGAAACATTAAAATCAGGATCCTGTTTTACGAGTTTCGAACCCTTGTGTTTGATTTCCCTCTGTGCTTCTTCGTTAAAGAGTTCACCGGCTCTTAATACGGCATTTCCGGTAATGTCGGCAACACCGATATCGAATCTGTCCGAATAATATCCGGATAAATAAGCCATATCAAATTCTTCGAGCTGTCTCATATCATAGGGTTCGAGTCTTGCCGAAGAATCATCGTTTAAATTAATCGATGCATCCAATGTAAGTTTTTTGAAGAAAGTTTTTGCTTCAAAATACTCATATCTTGTAACAGAGGATTTGCCCTGTTTCTTCGTATACTTATAAAACTGTCTGTCGCTGTAATGCATGTCAAACAGCCAGTAAGGCACATATATTCCTCTGACTTTTTCCACTTCAAAGTTTTTGATGCCCTTGGGAACAAAAAATCCTTTGTTTAACTGCGTGCGGATTATTTTTTCGGCGACATCCCTTGTTACTTTGAAAGGAATAATATAATCAGGCTTAAGATAATCATCCACTCTGTCCTGTACAACGGTCGCCTGACCGCAGTATGCACAGAATGTGGAAGTTTCAACGCCGTTAACCGCAAGCTCGGCTCCGCATGCGGTACAACGCATAATCTGCATCTTGACGGATGCATGCATTCTGGATTCTTCCTTTGCCTTTTCTTCGTTTTTTCTCTTAAGAATGGTATTGTAATCTCCCACTTCATCGGAAGCAAAACCCGAAGAATTTTTAAGTGTGAATATTGTAGGACCGGTAATAATCCTGTTTTCGTTGTTTGGTGCTGTGGACGCAGGCTTTTCGGCCGGTTTTTCTTTTTCCGCTTCTTTGGCTTTTTCCGCCTCATTCAGTTCATCTATGGTATATGAACTGCCGCAAAAAGAACACACCATTTTATTAAGTTCTGCCGAATATTCAAGTGCGCCTCCGCAATTTGCACATCTTAAGACCATTTTTGACTCCGTGAATAATTATTTAATGATTCCTAACTTTGAAAGAATGCCGATAATAAGGAATCCTGCAGCACCAAGGAAAGCTAATATATTTAATACAATACCTATAATGCCGAGTATTGTCTGAATTCCTCCGAGTTTAATACCGCTTATACCCTTAACAATTCCAAGGATAGGGAAAATAATGAAAATACCGCCGAAAAGATAAACCGGCAATACCAGCATCACACAGTTAACAACATTAAAAATGGCACCTATTACAAGTGACCATAAACCGTCTTTGTCCGATGCATTTTTACCCATGATTTCATCCTCCGTTTAATTATAAATTTTATTATATAACAAATTAAATATCCGATAAACGCACTTTGAAAAAATATAAAGTGCCCTATTTTTCTTTTTTAGAAAACCTATTATTCATAAAAAAGCACCGAACCGCTATTGACGGTTCGATGCTTTTAACTTAATTAATTATGCATTAACAATCTGTCCGAAGTCAACTTTAAGAGACGCACCGCCGATAAGGCCGCCGTCAATGTTGGGCTTGGAAAGAAGTTCAGCTGCATTGGAAGCATTCATGGATCCGCCGTACTGAATACGTACTGCATCAGCAGTTGCCTGATCATACATCTCAGCGATAAGCTCTCTGATTCCCTTGCAAACTTCTTCAGCCTGATCGGATGTAGCTGTCTTGCCTGTACCGATAGCCCAGATGGGTTCATAAGCGATAACCATTGTCTTTACCTGGTCTGCAGTTACACCTGCAAGATCTGACTTAATCTGAAGTCTGATCCAGTCCATGGTAACGTTCATTTCTCTCTGCTCGAGTGATTCGCCGCAGCAAAGAATGGGAGTAATACCTGCTTCGAAAGCCTTAAGTACTTTCTTGTTAAGGAAAGCATCATCTTCCTTGAAGTATTCTCTTCTCTCGGAATGACCGATAATAACGAATTCAACACCTGCATCTTTAAGCATGGGAGCTGAAATTTCACCTGTGTAAGCACCCTTGTCTTCAATGTAGAAGTTCTCAGCGCCTACTTTAACGTTTGTACCCTTTACAGCTTCTGCTACGGGAACAATATCAATTGCAGGTACGCAGTAAACTACGTCAACTGCATCATTCTTTACAAGATCTTTTAATTCTGCACAAAGTGCAACAGCTTCGCTGGGAGTCTTGTTCATCTTCCAGTTGCCGGCAATAATTCTTCTTCTTGCCATTTTTATATCTCCTTATTTCTATGAGCAAAATGCTCTTTATTTTATTCGGGACCGATTTTCTTTCTTAATTTCAGAGCTATGAAAAACAGTACAAGTCCGATACCGCCACAGATTCCGACGATTAAAAGACCTATCTTGAGCATAAGGGAACCCATTTTGTGATAGTAAGCAATAAAAAGTTCGGGAACTCTTATGTTGTTTACATTCCTGGGCTCGTTGATGGCATAATAAACATCTACTTTATCTCCGACTTTAAATGCGTCGGTATAAACCTGCAATTCTGCAGTCAGTTCGTTGCCCTCTGCCACATATGATACTTCGGTTGTGGTCGCTGTTATCGAAGTAATCGTGCCTTCAGCGATTTCTCTGGTGTTGGCGGAACTTTCAATGTCAATGTTAACATTGTCTTCAGCGATCAGATTCTGAACTCCGATTTTTAAAATTGAAAAGCCGAATAATAATGCTATCAGTAGTAAGACGATGCTTACTACTGATATAACATTACTTATTTTTTTGAGTTTAGCGTTACTCATAATCAATCCTTACTTGTCGTCAGCTGCGTATACGCCGGGAAGTTCCTTGCCTTCAAGGAATTCGAGGGATGCACCGCCACCTGTGGAGATGTGGCTCATCTTGTCAGCAAAACCAAGCTGGTTGCAAGCTGCTGCGGAATCACCGCCACCGATGATTGTGGTAGCGTCTGTTTCAGCAAGTGCCTTAGCTACAGCAATAGTACCCTTTGCAAGAATAGGGTTCTCGAAAACGCCCATAGGTCCGTTCCAAACAACGGTCTTAGCGTTCTTAACAGCATCTGCGTAAAGCTCTGCAGTCTTGGGTCCGATATCAAGGCCTTCCTTGTCAGCGGGAATCTTGTCAGCATCAACTACGGATACTTCGATTTCTGCATCGATGGGATCAGGGAATCCTGCAGCGATTGTTGTATCGATGGGAAGTAAAAGCTGCTTGCCTAATTTTTCAGCCTTAGCCATCATTTCCTTGCAGTAATCAAGCTTCTCATCATCAACGAGTGAGTTACCGATTTCATATCCCTTAGCCTTTAAGAATGTGAATGCCATACCACCACCGATGATAAGAGTATCACACTTCTCAAGAAGGTTATTGATTACGTTAAGCTTGTCAGCAACCTTAGCACCGCCGAGGATTGCAACGAAAGGTCTTACAGGGTTCTCAACAGCATTGCCGAGGAAATCGATTTCCTTCTGCATTAAGTAACCAACTGCGTTTGTGCCGCCCTTTTCTGTGATGTACTTTGTAACAACTGCTACGGAAGCATGTGCTCTGTGAGCTGAACCGAAAGCGTCGCATACATAATCATCTGCAAGATCGGCAAGTTCTTTTGCAAAAGCTTCGCCTGCATCCTGAGGCTTTGTCTCTTCTTTGCCACGGAAACGTGTATTCTGAAGAAGTACAACATCTCCTTCTTTCATAGCGTTAACTGCAGCTGTAGCAGCTTCGCCTGTTACATTGTAATCAGCAACGAAAACAACTTCTTTTCCAAGCTTTTCGGAAAGTCTCTTTGCAACGGGTGCAAGTGATTCTTTCTCGTTAGGTCCTTCTTTAACTTTGCCGAGGTGAGAACAAAGGATAACCTTTGCACCGTCGTTAATTAATTTTTTAATTGTGGGAAGTGCAGCAACGATTCTTGTTTCGTCTGTAATAACACCGTCCTTTAAGGGAACGTTAAAGTCACAACGAACGAGAACTCTTCTGCCTTTTGCGTTAAAATCATCAACGCTCTTTTTGTTTAATGACATAGCTATGTCCTCCTTTAAAATATTTTTCCGTAATCTGCGCATCATTACGGAGAATTTAAACTAAATAAATACCGCTTGAGATTTTTTTCACAAGCGGTATTATTATACCAAATCAGACGTTTTATATCAATATTTTATTCGCTCATTCCTTTCTTATTTAAAGGGGAATTTCAGATTTTACTCTGTCATGCGGCGTTTTTTCTTGATATGATACATTTCCCTGTCGGCCGATTCGAGCAGTTCTTTTAAGTTAATGCTGTCATTGTACTCATATACATACATTCCGAGTGAAATCGACAGTCTGTATTCCTTATCCGACTCCTCATTGTATTTTCTGACATTATCCTCGAAATCATCAAAGAACCGTTTTTCCTCTTCCCTGTCATCGGTCGTAAATACAAAGGCAAATTCATCACCGCCCATACGTGCGATGACTCCCCTCTCTCCAAGTGTGGAGGATAAAATATCCGAACTTGAAATAATAGCCTTATCGCCTTCGTCATGACCATAGGTATCGTTGATGGTTTTAAGATTGTCGGTATCCGCAAAACCGACCATAATGTATTTCTTTTTAGAAGAAGCTTCTTTTAAAAGATTGTCGGACTCAATAAAAAAGCCTCTTCTGTTGTAAATTCCGGTCAGTTCGTCCTGCTTGGCAAGTTCGTCGAGTCTTAAATTGTTCTTCGTAATAATCTCGAGCGACTCTTTTAGCTGGTTACTCGTTTCCTCGGTAAACATTAAAAGATGAAGGATTCTGATTGCACAGGATACCTGGTAGATCAGGCTCTCGTAATACGAGAAAATGTTATACGGAATATCGCATACAAGCACTCCGTAGATAACGTCTCTTACATAGAGATTAAGCATTACGAGATGTCCGCTTAATTCCATCTTCGAAAAAGCAAAATCAAACATTTCCGATACAGGTATCATCTGCTCTCTGTCCGAAGGAGAGAATACTCTGTCGTTAATCTGCATTGCTTTTAAGTAAACAAATTCATCAGGCGAAAACTTATCGTCAAATCCGTGTTTAATCGGTTCTTTAAAAAGATACAGGAAGCTGTGATTAATACCGATTTTCTGGAAATTTGAAATAATCGATGCGTAATTCCTCTCGGAAACCGCTTCAAAACCTATCATATCAGCCGAAATTCTGTATATTTCATGCTGTATCTTTTTTAATTTGTAATTTTCGTTGCTTTCCCTTAATGAAAGAATGGATGCAAGTCGTCTGTAAACATACGCGGAAATATTTACAATGATATTTCTTTTAATCTTGGAAGTCGAATCTTCCATGATGCATTCTTTGACCATTTCCATCAGAATGGTGAACTTGCCGATATCTATCTCACATCTTTCGTCGGTGTCGAAAAGCCTGTTAAAATACTGCGCAAGCGAAGTAAGCAGATCTTTAGTAATCCTCTCGCCTCTGTAGAGTTTCTCTATCTCGAGTATGAAATAAAGATATGCTCTGTAAATATTTTCCCTGTTGGCATTGTTGATGGTCGGGTTGTAAATAAACAGAAATGTCTGCTTCGCAAAAGTATCAAAATCGGTCGTGGGCGTTATCTTAAACTGATGAGGCTGCAAAGTTACAACGTCTCCGCTTCCTAAGTATATTGAATCCCTCATTACAAAATGTGTGGGAATGATTCTGTCTTCGTCATCTTCGAAAGTCAGATAATCAAGCGCCATGTTGACGGCTTCATATCCGATATTTTCCGCATCGGCCACTACCGAAGCAAGAGGAGGATCAAGGTTTATATCTTTTTCGATATTATCAAATCCCATAAAAGAAACGTCTCTTCCGACTCTAAGTCCGAGTTCTTTCATGGCTTCATAACCGCCGATGGCCATTCTGTCGTTGGCAAAAACAACACCGTCTATTCCTCGCACGCTCTTAAAAAGATTGATGACATCAAACATGCATTTTTCGGTGAAGTCGCAGTGAATGATAAGACGGTCCTCAACGGGACGTCCGTGTTCTATAAGTGCTTCTTTGTAAGCCTCCACTCTTTCAATCGAATCGAGGTTTTCCTTAGGTCCGGCTACCATCGCGATTTTAGAGCATTTCTGCTTTGTAATCATGATTTCCATGCCTTCTTTTATACCCGCTTTGTTGTCATAGCAGATATTCGGAAGATCGTCGGAATCACCCGATACTGTTATAACGGGAATATCGCCCAGGTTTTTTAGAAACTCGTTTAAAGAGTTTCTCGACATGGAACCGGAAACAATACCGACCACACTCGTGCAGGCGATAATTATATCAATATTCTTTTCTTTGAAATAGGTAAAAAGAGTCTGATACTGATATTCATACTCTTCGAAAAGAAGTTCCTTTCTCGCCTGAAAATAGCGTCCCGGAACTATAAGAAGATTACAGTCTGATTCGTGAGCAGCACGCATTGCCCCCTTGGTTACGCTGTTGCTGTATAAGTCTCTGATATCCCCCACAATCAGAGCTACATTAATTCTCTTGCTCATAAAAAAATAACCCTTTTATTCATTATAGTTTATATTATAAACACAAAAAAATTATATCATACCAAAGGATATTTTAAAAGAAAAAAAGCCCGACTCGAAAGTCGGGCTTTATAAGTAAAATCAGAAGAATTATAATTCAGCGAAGTACTTGATTGTTCTAACCATCTGTGATGTGTATGAGTTCTCGTTGTCATACCATGAAACAACCTGTACAAGTGAGTTGCCGTCATCCATCTTTGAAACCATTGTCTGGTTAGCATCAAAGAGTGAACCAAACTTCATACCAACGATATCAGAAGAAACAAGCTTCTCTGTTGTGTAACCGAAGGATTCGTTTGTAGCAGCCTTCATAGCAGCGTTGATACCGTCAACGGTAACTTCGCCCTTAACTACAGCGTGAAGAATTGTTGTAGAACCTGTAGGGGTAGGAACTCTCTGAGCAGCACCGATGAGCTTGCCGTTAAGTTCGGGAATAACAAGACCGATTGCCTTTGCAGCGCCTGTTGAGTTGGGAACGATGTTAGCAGCGCCTGCTCTTGCTCTCTGAAGGTCACCCTTTCTGTGAGGACCGTCAAGGATCATCTGATCGCCTGTGTAAGCATGAACTGTTGTCATGATACCGCTCTGGATAGCTGCGAAATCATTAAGAGCCTTTGTCATGGGTGCTAAGCAGTTTGTTGTACAAGAAGCTGCTGAAATGATTGTATCTTCTTTTGTAAGTGTTGTGTGGTTAACATTGTAAACGATTGTAGGAAGATCGTTACCAGCGGGAGCTGAAATAACAACTTTCTTTGCACCTGCATTGATGTGTGCCTGTGATTTTTCCTTTGATGTATAGAAACCTGTACATTCAAGAACTACGTCTACACCGATTTTGCCCCAAGGAAGGTTGTTAGCGTCAGCTTCCTTGTAAATCTGAAGTGTCTTTCCGTCTACTGTGATTGTGTTAGCTTCGTCATCAGCTGATACAGTGTGCTTATTCTCTCCGATAGCGCCACAGTATCCACCCTGTGCTGTGTCATACTTTAAAAGATGAGCAAGCATTGAAGGCTTTGTTAAGTCGTTGATAGCAACTACTTCATATCCTTCTGCACCAAACATCTGTCTGAATGCAAGACGACCGATACGGCCAAAACCATTAATTGCAACTTTTACTGCCATTTTTTAATCCTCCTAGATTAATTTTATTATTCAATTGACAATTGATAAATAATTGTCAAATTTTATCAAGCACTAATATTTTACTTGAAAAAAGTATCTTTTTCAAGAAAATTTTTGTAAGCCGAAAACAAATATCCATTATGCACATAAATTATTATTTATTTGCCCAAATAACAGCAAATAGCACAATAAATTATCCGACAAAAAGCCTCGCTATATTGAAAATAAGAGTACTCATCAAAAATGCGACGCCTATCTGGAAAAGCATGGCGAGAATTGTAAATTTGATTGACTCACTCTCCTTCTTAATCGTGGCTATCGTTGCAAGACACGGTGTATAAAGAAGGCAGAATACCATCAGTGCCAGTGCGTTTGCCGCACCGAATGCGGGATATACACTCTTTATGCTGTCATAAAGAGAAGCACCTCCTACCGCATTTGAGAAAAGAACCGTAAAGCTCGTAACGACCACTTCTTTTGCGGAAACACCCGCAAAAAGAGCAACCACGACTTCCCACATATTCAAACCGCAGGGTTTTAAAGCGGGTGCAACTACCTTGGCAATAATAGCGGCAAAGGAATCCGCAGGCTCACCCACAAAACCTTTTGGTCCGACATTGAGCGCAAACCATACGATAATGGATGCAATGAATATCGTGGTTCCGGCTTTGGTCAGATAGTCTTTTACCTTGTTCCATACATATATCCTGATGGAACGAAGATTCGGTCTTTTATACTCGGGAAGTTCAATCAGAAGATTGTTCTTGTTTTTCTTCCTGTCGAAAAGGTTGGCAAAAAACGCGGTTGCAAGCGCCACCAGAATACCCAGCACATACATTGAAAAGCTTACTACTGCCGCCCATTTCCCAAAGAAAAGTCCGGAGAAAAGAACGTATATCGGAAGTCTCGCGGAACACGACATAAAAGGAGTGATAAGCATCGTTCTTCTTCTGTCCTTGGGCGTCTCCAGCGCTCTCGTTGCCATTATCGCGGGAACTGTACATCCGAATCCTAAAATCATCGGAAGAAAGGCTTTGCCGGATAATCCGAGTTTACCCATAATTCCGTCCATTACATAAGCAACTCTTGCCATGTATCCGGAATCTTCGAGTACGGCAAGCGCAATAAACAATATGATGATATTGGGCAGGAAAGTAAGTATTCCTCCGACACCGGCTATAATTCCGTCTACAACAAGTCCTTTTAACCAGAATGCCACATGCATATTGTCAAAAAGAATCGATACATTCTGCTGAAGCCAGTCCAGGAACATTTCAAGGAAACCTTTAATCCAGTCACCCAGTGTAAATGTCAAAAGAAATACGAGTGCCATGATTATAAGGAAACACGGTACACCGAATACGGGATGTGTAAGAATTGCATCAATTCTGTCAGTACCGGCCTCCTTGGCCGATTTGTTGAAGAGACATTCTTTTATGATATCGTCTATATATGAATACTTGGCCTGAATAATCTGTCTTGAATAGCTTTTGTCTACGATTCTCGAAACATCCACGGGATGCTCTTCGGATACTTCCTCATCATCTTCCAGAAGTTTGATTGCATGCCATCTGGCCGAAGAATGGTTCGGATACTTGGCTGCCATAATAACTTCCAGTTTTTTGATTTTGTCTTCCAAAGGCTCGCTGTACGAAAATACTTCGCCTAAGGTAACCGCTTCCTTATGATGAATGATTGCGTGTAAAAGAATATCAAGTCCGCGTTTTTTAATAGCTGAAACGGGAACTATGGGAATATCGCAAAGCATTTCGGGAAGACGGTGCATATCTATTTCCATGCCACGCTCTTCCACCACATCCATCATGTTTAAAGCCATGACAATGGGTTTGCCGAGTTCGAGTAACTGGAGTGTTAAATACAGATTTCTCTCAAGGCTCGATGCATCAACCACATTAACGATTACTTCGATGTCGTCGTCGAGAATACAGTTTCTCGTAACCTTCTCTTCTATCGTATATGTTGAAAGCGAATAAATACCGGGAGTGTCGATAAGAATCAGTTTTTCGTCTTCAAATTCGACGGTGCCTTCTTTTTTCTCGACTGTAACTCCGGGCCAGTTGGCAACTTTTAATCTCGCACCGGTGATCGCATTAAAAAGAGTTGTTTTTCCGCAGTTTGGGTTGCCAACGAATGCTACATGAAAACCGTTTGGATGTTCTCTCATTTTACTGCCTCCTTTATCTCGATATTGGAGGTAATATGCTTGCCCAAAGCCAGTCTCGTGCCACGGATTTTCACAATCAGTGCACCCGATCTTTTTCTGGTAAGCACCGTTACGGGAGTACCTTCATTGATGCCGAGCGCTTCAAGCCTTCTTGAAATAGGATTTTCAAGAAAGATATTCTCAACCGTATATTCTTTTTTCAGTTCGGCGTCCCAAAGTTTAATATTATCCATACTATTTTCTTCTTCTTAAAATAAGAATCACAAATCCCGTTATGATAAGTGCAAGCGGTGCTACGACACAGTATATCGCAACATAGAAAAGAACCATGCTCCTGCTGACAACTATCTGATCGTATGTAAGATCTTTGACCGGAATTGTTGTTACAAGTGAATTGTCCACAAGCTTCTTGGCCGCATCGATAACCAGATCCGAGTTACCGTGCGAAACTATGCTGTCAACCTGATCGTAAATGAATACTCCCGATCCGATAATAACTATATCGGCGGTTTCTCCTGTGGCGTTATTGGTTTTGCTGATATGAACGCCCAGAGAGAAAGGTCCTTCTTTGTCTCCGTCTTCCTTACTTATACCGTTCTCGGAGAATATACTCTTTTCATATGCCGAAGAACTGGATGTGAAAATATCTTCGATACTTGTATCTGCGGGAATATTATCATAATCATATTCAAGTCCTCTCGAAAGACAGAGAAGATTCATTTTCCTGTTGCTGATGGTATAAGGAGACATAGCTTCGGGTACCGCAAGAATCCATGAAGGATCATCGGGAGTAAGCAGATATCTGTAATCTCCTTCAAAAATGGTACCATCAGTTACTTTAACGCCGAGCCATCCGATAAATTCGTCATAATTGCTGCAATCCGAATCTTCGGTTGTGGCAGTCATAATAATCTTACCGCCCTTGTTGACGTACGCTTTAATAGCATCAATATCAAGGCTGTCAAGATCCGATGCGGGACAGTTTATTACAAGGATGTCGCAGTCATCGGGAACCGCCTTGCCATAAAGATAAAGTTCGGTAAATGAATAACCAACTTTTCTTAAAGCTTCGGTAATATATTCAGGCATGGGAAGCTCGTCATGTCCTAAAAGACAGTAAACTTTTATCTGATTGTCGCCATTAATCATGGAGCTGATTGCTGCGGTAATCTGGCCTTCAACATCTATACCTGTAATGTTCTGCGAGTATGAATAGTAATCAATTGTGTATTCAAACATATCATAGTAATCGATAACCCTGGACTGATCTCCCATGGTAACGATAACTGAATTGTAATTAAGTGCGGAATCCGTGAAATTTGCAGCAAATTCCGGATATTCGGAAACAGGTTTGTAAACAACTTTTACGTGCTTTGAATACGAATCATATGAATTAACATAATGCTTAATCGTATTATCAACATCCTCTTCGGAAGAAATTACGTAAATAGTTACATCTTCATTCAAACTGTCGAGAACCGCCTTACTTTCATCGGTAATCTTATACATGCCGTTCTTTGTGATATCAAATTCGGTATACTTTGTCGGTATGTATGTACATCCGATGTTAACTCCGATAATAGCTGCAATGATTACAAACGGAAGCAGATTCGAAAAGAAAAATCTGTTTTTGCCCATTGCCGAAAGCTGTACGGAATTCTTCGCAAATACCTTATATGAAAGAATAAGGAATATTGCGATAACCGAAATCATATAGAGAATGTCTTTTAAATCAAGTACGCCTGATACAAGCCCGTCAAAGGGTGCAAATATATCGGTGATTGCAAAGATTTTCGTGATAACCTTGTCAGCACCGAAAATAGCACTGCAAAAACCGGGAACTATCATTGTAAAAATATATACAGTATATGTAAATATCGCAGCAAGGAACTGATGCTCTGTAATACTGGATAAGAACATGCCTATTGCTATGCACTGACATCCGAAAAGGAAAAATCCGCCAAGTGAAGCGATTGTTTCAAGCACGGGAATACTTCCGTAAATAGCCATTATTCCTACACCTACAGTGCAAATTGCTGTACCTATGAGCATAATCAGGCAGAGCGCAAGGAATTTCCCGATGATAACAGAAGCCAATGGTATAGGAGCCGTTATCAAAAACTGATCGGTTTTCTGTCTCTTCTCTTCTGCCAAAATTCTCATTGTAAGAAGGGGCAGGATAAAAATCAGGACAATAATCAAAGAGTTTAACGAATCGCTGATATAGGGCGAACCATACTGTATATTGTAACCGACAAAAAATGCACCTTCAAAGAATGTGAATACCGCAAGGAAAATCCATCCAAAGAGCGATTTGAAATATGATCTTAATTCTTTTAATAAAATTGCTGTCATTTTTCTATTCCTCCTTGGAATCGCTGTCCGATTCTTCCGCTTTCTCTTCTATTGTCTCTTCGGCTTCTTTTACCGCAGTTTCTTCATCCTCTTCGTCAGAGTCTGATTCTTCGGCCTTTTCTTCATCCTTATCGGCAAAAACCTCGTCCAGATCGGCGCCCTCTCTTATGGCCTTAAGTTCAGCCTCGTAAGCTTCGTCCGCCTCTTTTACGAGGGTTAAATAAATATCCTCAAGCGTGGATGTCTCTTCGCTCATTTCAAGAATTAAAAGCCTTGCATCCGAAAGTGCAAAGGAAACCTCTTCCCTGACATCCTTTGCAGGATCGCAGGTAACTTCAAAGAGACAGCTCTCGCCTTTGTCTTCGATAAATTTAACATCTTCAAGTGAATCAATGCTTTTAAGGACTTCTTCGATTTTTTCTTTATCGCCCTTAACATTGATTTTGATGGTCTTGACGTTTTTATGATTTTTCAAAAGATTTTCCGTGGTATCGCATGCAATCATTCGGCCGTTGGCAATCATTAAAACTTCATCGCATGTGGCGGAAATCTCGGATAAAATATGCGAAGAAAGAATTACGGTATGATCACCCTTAAGTGATTTGATTAAGTTTCTGACTTCGATAATCTGCTCCGGATCGAGACCGACCGTCGGTTCATCGAGAATAATAACCTTGGGACTGCCGAGAATAGCCTGAGCAATGCCCACTCTCTGCTTGTAACCTTTGGATAAATGCTTTATTAATCTGCCGGACATATCCAGAATGTCCGTAGCTTTCATAACGCGTTCTATCTCTTCGGCTCTTTTATCTTTTTCAACGCCTTTGATTTTTGCTACAAAAGTGAGATATTCCTTTACGTTCATATCGGGATATAAAGGCGGAATTTCGGGAAGATATCCGATACTCTTCTTAGCTTTAAGCGTATCTTTGCCCATTACATATCCGTTAACTTCCACAGTTCCTGCGGAAGGCGAAATATAACCCGTAATGATATTCATCGTCGTGGATTTGCCGGCGCCGTTGGGTCCTAAAAATCCGTAGATATGACCTTCTTTTACTTCAAAAGAAATATCGTCGACGGCAATATGTTCACCGTAGATTTTAGAAAGTCCTTCAACTTTAATCATAAAACAACATCTCCTTTATGTTCGCATTGTTATGCATCATTTACATATAAAATAGTGGGAGAAATAAATTTTCCCCCACTTTTTTAAATTCAGATTTTATACATCCTATTTCTCATTTTCAGGAATGTCTGTAAGTGTAGCTTTGTCGCTTGTAATAGGATTTTCTTCAGCAGCTTCTTCTGCCTTTTCTTCTTTAGCTGCTTTTTCTTTCTTTTCTTTTATGGGAGCAAGACCCATAACCTTAAGTGCAAGTGCGTTTGCAACAGGTACTTTTACTGTTTTGCCCATAAGTGAAAGGATAACAAAGATTACCATAAGTACAAATTCTACAAAACCTAAAATGTTTACAATGAAACCTGCAATATCAAGTTTTGTAAATATTGTATATACATCGGTCTTGCCGATATCGAAATTCATTGCCGTCGAAATCCAGTTTACACTTGAAGTCGAAAGGTTAAACAGCAATCCGAGGTACTTTCTTGAAATCCAGCCGAGTACAATATTTGCGATGAGAATAATAAATGATAAGAAGAATGCATTAAGAACATTCTTTTTAAGAATCTCTTCTTCGCCTGCTAAAAGTAAAACCAAAATTGTTCCTACAAGAAGCCATGTGAAATTGTACCATCCGCAGAAAAATGCGAAAGCACTGATAAACGCAACCGAAACCCCAAATCTTTTTGACATAAGAACTCCTCCTTATTATTTCTGGTAAAATATATCATTCAATTTCTTTTAAAAGAAATATTATGATTCTTCTCTGTGAACCCTTTTCTTTCTGTCGACCAGTTTTCTTAAAAGAATGCCTATTACAACAGCCAGAACAATTACTGCCACAAACACAAAGAAAACAAGCAGATAACTTAATAAACTCGAAATAAATGCGCTAAACATCAAGACCTCCGAAGTCTCTTTTGAAAAACTCTTAAAAATACTTTAAAAAATTAGGTATTTCCAACTAACTATGATACATCGAAAGACCGTCATCGTCAAGAAGTTCACTGCCTTTGGCCGAACTTGATGCAAGAAAATCACAGCGTTCGTTTTCTCTGTGACCCGCATGACCTTTAATCCAAGTAAAAGTCACTTTATGCCCATCCATTGCTTTAAGAAGTCTTTCCCAGAGTTCTTTGTTTTTAACCGGCTCTTTGTTGGACTTTTTCCAGCCGTTTTTCATCCAGGCATAAATCCAGTGCTGATTGAATGCATCGCAGACATACTTTGAGTCCGAAACGACCTCATCCTCACATTTTTCGGTCAGTGCCTCAAACCCCGTAATGACGCCCATAAGCTCCATACGATTGTTTGTGGTGGCCTTATATCCCGCACAAAACTCCTTTTCATGAAGTTTGTTTTCCTTGTCGACATATTGTAAAAGTGTACCGTAACCGCCCGGACCGTCGGGATTTCCCTTGCAGGCACCGTCGGAATAAATTTTAATCTTCTTCATACTGCCATTTCCCCGTATCCACAAAGCCCTTCGAAAGAATCTGTGCGTTTTCGACTATTTTCGAAGGGTATTCCTTAATCTTTAAAAGAAGAAGCGCATTTCTCGTATCGGATCTTCCGTCGTTAATTTTGTACGAGAAATAAATATCTTCCTTGCCGTTTTCATCTTTTTTAATCTCTTCCCTGAAGAAATGATTGTCATAGTCATCTTCGAGAAGATACGTAAGTTCTATATCGTGAGTAGCCGCAAGCGTGATGATATTTTCACCTGTCAGATATTTTAAAATCTCGGTTGCCGCAGCCACACGTTCAACCGTATTCGTTCCTCTTAAAACTTCATCAAGGAAGCATATAACGTTTTCGCCCGATTCCCTTGCATTGATAATTCTCTTAATCGAATTGATCTCTGCCATATAATAACTCTCTCCGCTTCCGAGCGAATCGCTTAGAGACATGGACGAGAAAAGCATGGAGGGTTTAAACGAAAATTCCTTTGCGCACGCAACATATACGCTTTCCGACAGAATCGCATTAACCAGAACACTTCTTAAGAACGTGGATTTACCCGACGCATTCGAACCGGTAATCAGCATTCCTTTTACGGTATCAAACGAATTGGGAACACAGTTCTTTACCAGAGGATGAATCATATCCTCGCCTTTTATGATCTTTTCGTCGGTGAATGTCGGTACGCAGGTGTCTTCAAAAGACGCCTTTAAATTTGCAACGCTTATCTGGCTTTCCATCTTTCCGAGAATTGCGAATATTTCACCGTACGCATCTTCGTTGTCGATTACGTATTTAAGCATCTTGTAAAAGAAAAAGATGTCTATCAGGAAAAAGCAGTTAAGCAGCGCCGTCATGCCACTTGCAAGGTCCGCAATACCCGTTCTGTTACTCTGTTTGATAAAAGAAAGATAAGAGGTTTTTACGCCTTTTAATTTCTTTCTTAATTCGACAAGTCTTTTATACTCATCCTCATAAAAAGGAATCTTCATGCCCACAGCTTTTTCGCTGATGATTACAGTCCTGACGATATATTCAAACGAAGTAATATAGTTCTGAACCTGCTTGTTGTGTGTTATATAAATAAACACGCACACTATCATCCACGCAATCAGAAGACATACGCCGAGTGTTACATTAACAAAAAACGAGCCGATTATAAGGATATAAACCAGCCATACAATATAAAAAAGTATCAGGGGAACTCTTTTGACATCTGATAAAAGAGAGATATATTCAAATACCGAATGTTTGCCCGTTTTTCCGAGCTTTGCAAACAAAAGCTGAAGCTTTACTCTGAGTTCGGTATCCTGCATAAGAGCATCGGTCTGCGAAGTATATTTATCAATCTTCTCTTTTGAAGGATTGGTATCGATGCATCTTAATGTGTAATAAAGATACTCGTCGCCGCATGATGAATAACACTTGTTGATGGAATTATAAAGTGTCTCGCCCTCCGCGTCGTTCCATGTAATATCATCAATATAAAAACCGTCATCATCCAGATGGTTTAAATAATAACCTCTGTATGAAGCAGCTTTTTCGGGATCGTATTCTTTTCTTTCGATTTTGCCGAAATTCTTCCTGAGTCTTTCGGTAAATCTTTTGATTTTGTTTCTTTGAGTAATAATGTTTATCACAAAGGCGATAATCAAACCGCCTATGATAAAAGAAAGTAATATAAGTGCATCCATTAAATTAAAGCCATTTTCTTAACTGCAAGAGTAACCAGTTTTTCAAACTTAGGTGCCGCATCTTTTCCTGCCTGCTGAACTTCCTCGTGAGTCAAAGGTCTGGGAGAAATTCCCGCCGCAAGATTGCATACGCACGAAATACCACATATTTTAAGTCCCATATGATTTGCCACAATAGCTTCACATACGGTACTCATACCGACAGCATCCGCTCCGAGAATACCAAGCATTCTTACATCTGCGGGAGATTCAAACGAAGGACCGGTCAGCTGAACATATACTCCTTCTTTTAAGTCTATGCTTAATTCTTTGGCACTCTCTCTGATAATATCCTGTAATTCGGGATTGTAAACATGACTCATATCGGGAAATCTGGTTCCGAGTTCGTCAACATTGGGTCCGATTAAAGGATTGGGGAAAAGCGTGGCAATATGATCGGTTATCATCATAAAATCACCGGCTTTGAAAGATTTGTTGATACCTCCGGAAGCGTTGGTAAGGAATAAAATCTTTGCGCCGAGCAATCCCATGAGTCTTATGGGAAGCACTACATCCGATAAATCATATCCTTCATAGTAATGTACTCTTCCCTTCATGCAGACTACGGGAACATCATCCACATAACCGAAGATGAATTTTCCCGCATGTCCGGGAACAGTAGATACGGGGAATCCTTCGATTGAAGAATAATCAATCTCGCATTCAACCTTTATATTATCTGCGTAATTGCCGAGTCCCGAACCGAGCACTATCGCTACCTTCGGTACAAAATCGGTCTGCTTTCTAACGCATTCAAGACATTTGTTAAGTTTATCGTATACTTTACCCATTATAAAACCCTCCGATTATTTTTTACTGCCAGTCGTTTGCCTTAATCTCTATTCTTGCATCACGAAGCATTAAATCGTTGCAAACATCCTTTGCGGATTTGTTTTCGAAAAGAATTTTGTTTACTTCTTCAACGATGGGCATCGATTCACCGTATTTTTCGGCGAGTGCTTTTGCAGCCTTCGCACAGTTGGCGCCTTCGATTACCATCTTAACTTCTGCCTGAGCTTCTTCGAGTGTTTTGCCCTGTGCAAGGAGTATTCCCGCACGGCGGTTTCTTGAATGCATACTCGCACAGGTTACGATTAAATCACCGATACCCGACAAACCGTAAAAGGTCTCGGGGCGACCGCCCATCTTTTTGCCGAGTCTTGAAATCTCAGCCATGCCTCTGGTGATAAGAGCCGCCTTGGTATTGTCTCCGTATCCCAGGCCGTCTGCGATACCTGCAGCAAGAGCGATAACGTTCTTTAAAGCAGCACCGATTTCAACGCCCTTCACATCGGGTGATGTGTATACTCTGAAAACCTCGCTCATAAAAAGATTCTGTAAGAATACGGCAGTTTCTTTTTTCTTTGTGGCAACAACTATTGTCGTCGGAACGCCCTTGCCTACTTCCTCGGCATGCGAAGGTCCCGAAAGAACCGCTACTGTTGCGCCCGGAATTTCTCTCTCGATAACTTCCGAGAGTGTAAAGAGTGTATCGCTTTCGATACCCTTTGCCACATTTACGATTATCTGATCTTCTTTGTAAAACTCTTTTAACGAAGCCGCTGTGGATTTGACAAAAGGCGAAGGCACTGCCATTACAAGCACTTCCTTTCCTTCTACGGCTTCTTTTAAATCGGATGTGAATATCATTTCGTCGGGGAGTTTTACTCCGGGAAGTTTATCCACATGCTCTCTTTTTTCTTTCAGCATTTCAATCTCGTCCTTAAGTGCGGACCAGACCGTAACTTCATTTCCGTTGTTGTAAAGTAATTTGGCCAAAGCTATTCCCCAGCTTCCTGCGCCAAGTACTGCAATTCTGCTCATTCCAAAAAATCTTCCTTTCGAACATATATTATTTTTCTTCTTTTCTTTCTCTTATGATGAATTTAAGAGGCGTACCCCTGAATCCGAATGTATCTCTGATTTTATTTTCGATATATCTCGTATAAGAGAAATGCATCAGTTCCTTGTCGTTAACAAATATAACGAATGTCGGGGGCTTAACCGCAACCTGCGTAATATAAAAGAGTTTAAGTCTCTTGCCCTTGTCGGTAGGCGGCTGCTGCATGGCAACTGCTTCGACCATTATTTCATTGAGAACACCCGTCTGAACTCTCATCGCATGGTTTTCCATAACCGCATCAATTGTTTCAAAGAGTTTCGGAAGTCTCTGCCCTGTTTCGGCAGAAACAAAAAGTATCTCCGCATAAGGCATATACGAAAGTACCGTTCTTATTTCCTTGGTAAATTCATTCGTGGTTTTGTTGTCTTTTTCGATAGCGTCCCATTTGTTAACTGCGATAATCATTGCTTTGCCGCGTTCATGCGCAATACCCGCAATCTTCGCATCCTGAGCGGTAATACCTTCGGTTGCGTCGATTACAAGCACACAGACATCGCATCTCTCAACGGCCGCAACGGTACGAACTATCATAAAATGTTCAAGCTCGTCATTGATTTTGCTCTTCTTTCGAAGACCTGCGGTATCAATCAGAACATACTCTTTGCCGTTGTATTTAACCTGAGTGTCTACAGCATCACGGGTAGTTCCCGCAATATCGGACACAATTACTCTCTTTTCGCCGATAAGTTTGTTTATAATCGAGGATTTGCCTACATTGGGTTTGCCTACTATGGCAACTTTCGGTCTGTCGTCCTCTTCTTCGGTATAAAGACTGTCATCAAAATGGGAAATAACCTCGTCAAGCATTTCCCCGAGTCCTAATTTGTTTACGCTGCTGATAGGGAAAGGCTCGCCGATTCCGAGATTGTAAAATTCGTAAACATCGTTACCGAATTTTTCAAAAGAATCTACTTTATTGACTACAAGAACAACAGGCTTTTTGCTCTTTCGAAGCATATTTGCCACGTTTAGATCTGCATCCTGAAGTCCCTGTTTTACATCAACTAAAAAAATAATAACATCTGCGGTATCTATCGCTATCTGCGCCTGTTCCCTCATCTGTGAGAGGATAACATCCTTCGAATCGGGCTCGATTCCGCCTGTGTCAATCAAAGTAAAACTTGTATCAAGCCAAGTTACATCTGCATATATTCTGTCTCTGGTAACGCCGGGCGTATCTTTTACGATGGAAATTCTCTCGCCTGCGAGACAGTTAAACAAAGTCGATTTGCCGACATTCGGTCTGCCTACGACCGCCACTATCGGTCTTCTTTTATTTTTGCTCATTTTTCACCTAAATAATCAGTTTAATATCTGTTGTAAATATCCAAGACTGTATCAAAAAAGCCTACGTTTGATTTTACAATATCGATATTTACTTGTAAAGTCGACGACACATCCTTTAGGGTATAATCGTCCAAGAAGACTTCCTCGCCGGAACGCATCATGCACTCATGTATTATGAGAGAATCGCCGAGATCCTTATCTTTAAGCTGTGCCATCAGATCGGTCGCCGTAATAAGTCCCGTGACCGTTATCATTTCTCCGAAAAAGTCGTTTCTTATCGCAACCACTTCCATTTCAAGATTGTCCAGCACTTCTTCCATTCTTTTGGAAAGTTCTCTCATGAGTTCATAGGCAAACTTTCCCGTTGCACATGTAATCTTGACTTTTTTATGATTCGGATTGCTCTTGTAATTTTCGCGAAAATCGTTGTAGACATGATAAAAATCTTCGCGTTCGCTCGTTATCATTCCTACACCGTTTTCAAGCTGCAAATATCCGTCGTAAGTCTCAGGCTCGGGCATTTCCTCCCCTGCCAAAAGATACCATTCATCCGATGCATGTACGAAATGAATGCCAAACTCCTCATACGCCTTATCCTGCCATTTCTTGACGGTTTTAATAAGGTTCTTCGCATCTTCCTTCGTAAAAGGTTCGAGTTTCGTAAGACCTTCCCTGTGTTTCGACAAGCCTACCGGCACAACGGAAACACTTTCAAGTACGGGAAGATACTTGTATAATTCCGACAGAGAGTATTCGAGTTCTTCGCCGTCGTTATATCCCTTGCAAAGCACTATCTGACCGTTCATTATAATTCCCGCTTCATACAGTTTCCTTGCTTTTTTAAGCGCTTCGCCCGCAAA